>DATNMT010000458.1:0-4044 GCA_035602495.1 Bradyrhizobium sp. | reverse complement strand
TTCGGCGGCATCAATCTGGAGGACATCAAGGGCCCGGAATGTTTCGAGATCGAGGCGCAGCTCAAGGCGCGCATGAAGATCCCGGTATTTCACGACGACCAGCACGGCACCGCCATCATCGTCGGTGCCGCCATTACCAATGCGCTGCGCTTGAACGGCAAGCAGCTTTCGGACGTCAAGATCGTCTGCTCCGGCGCGGGAGCCGCCGCGCTCGCCTGTCTCAACCTTTTGGTTTCGATGGGTGCGCAACGCAGGAATATCTGGGTCGTCGACATCGACGGCGTGGTTTACGAGGGCCGCACAACGCTGATGGACCGCTGGAAGTCGGTCTATGCGCAGAAGACCGACAAGCGCACGCTGGCCGAGGTGATTGGCGGCGCCGATATTTTCCTCGGCCTTTCGGCGCCCAACGTGCTGAAGCCCGAAATGGTCAAGGCGATGGCGGACAAGCCCTTGGTGATGGCGCTGGCCAATCCAAACCCGGAAATCATGCCGGACGAGGCCCGCAAGGCCCGTCCCGATGCGATGATCTGCACCGGGCGAAGCGACTTTCCCAACCAGGTCAACAACGTCCTGTGCTTTCCCTTCATCTTTCGCGGCGCGCTCGACGTCGGCGCCACCGCGATCAACGAGGAGATGAAGAAAGCCGCGGTCGACGCCATCGCGCAGCTCGCGCGCGATCCGCCGATGGACGCGATGGCGCAGGGCTTTGACAGCGGGGAAGCACAGGGATTTGGACCGGGATCGCTGATTCCGAGCCCGTTCGATCCGAGGCTGATCCTGCGCATTGCGCCGGCGGTGGCAAGAGCGGCCATGGAATCGGGCGTCGCCTCCCGTCCGATCAAGAGTTTCGAGGATTATGCCGCTCAACTGACGCGCTTTGCGTTCCGCTCCGGCCTGGTCATGAAGCCGGTATTCGCCAAGGCAAAAACCCAGCCGGTCCGGGTGATCTACGCCGAGGGTGAGGACGAGCGCGTCCTGCACGCGACGCAGGTGGTGCTGGAGGAGAAGCTGGCGCGGCCGATCCTGGTCGGACGTCCCTCGGTGGTCGAGGCCCGGATCAAGCGATATGGCCTCGCCATCAAGGCCGGGCGGGATTTCGATCTCATCAACCCCGAGGATGACCCGCGCTACCGGTCCTACGTCCAGTCCTATATCGACGTCGCCGGCCGGCATGGCGTCACCCCCGATGCCGCGCGCACGGTGGTGCGCACCAATGCGACCGTGATCGCGGCGCTGGCGGTAATCCGGGGCGAAGCCGACGCCATGATCTGCGGCGTCGAGGGCCGCTACATGAGCCATCTGCGCCATGTCCGCGAAATCATCGGCTTTCTGCCGGGGGTAAGCGATTTTGCCGCCCTTGCTTTGATGATCACCAGCAAGGGCGCCTATTTCATCGCCGACACCCAGGTGCGACCGAATCCGAACGCGGAAGAGCTTGCGGAAATGGCGGCGCTGGCGGCGCTGCATGTCCAGCGCTTCGGTCTCAAGCCCAAAATCGCGTTCGTGTCACATTCCGACTTTGGCAGTTATGATACCGACTCCTCGCGCAAGATGCGCCGCGCCACCGCGTTGTTGAAGCAGAACCATCCCGAACTCGAGGCGGACGGTGAAATGCAGGGCGATACCGCGCTCTCGGAAGCGGCCAGGAAGCTGATCCTGCCGCACTCGAAGCTGGAAGGGGAGGCCAACATCCTGATCATGCCGAACCTCGATACCGCCAACGTCGCCTATCAGATGATCAAGACGCTGGCCGACGCCCTGCCGGTCGGGCCGATCCTGATCGGCCCCTCGCGTCCGGCCCATATCCTGACGCCGTCGGTGACGGCCCGTGGCGTTCTCAACATGACGGCGGTCGCCGCCGTGGAGGCCCAGGAGCGGGCGGGCCGCCAGCAGCCCAGCCTGTTCGGTTAGCAAACGCGGTTCGGGTTTGGCTGTGGCCGCCAGCGATTTCGGAGTTGATCAGATCGTTTGAAAAGCCGGGGCGGAACGCCCATAATCGCTCCGCCGACGCCGACCCGCTTTTTGCAGCATCCAATGAGGCCGACCATGCCAGCGTTTATTACTTTCGGACGAGTTTTGTTCGCGGTGCTGTTCATCTATTCGGGTGCCACCAAGCTGTTCGCGGTCCAGGCCACGGCGGATTTCATCTCGGCCAAGGTGGTGGTTCCCGCCTTGCTGGCGCCCTACACGGCGCAGCTTGAAACGATGACGGGAATGACGACGCCGCAGCTGCTCGCGATCGCCGTCGGAGTCTTCGAGGTGATCAGCGGATTGATGATCGCGCTCAATTTCGGCGCGCGGTTCTTTGCCATTCTCCTGATCTTCTTCGTGGCGGCGACGATCTTCTATTTCAACGATTTCTGGAATCAGGCCCCGCCGGAGAACGCCAAGACCCTGGTGGACGCCTTGAAGAGCCTGTCGATCATCGGGGCGCTGTTCATGATCGCGGGTTATGGCCGCTCGCCGCGATCGGTCGAACCCGCCTATGGCGACGTCTAGCGACGTCCGGTTTTACTCGTAGGCGATGTCGCGGACCCGCCGGACCAGGCTCTCGCCCCCGTCGATGACAAGATTCTGGCCCGGTATGGATTTGGTCCGCGCCAGCAGCAAGATGGCCTGCGCCACCTCTTCGGGGCTCGGATTGCGCCCGAGGATGGTGTTGTTCCTGACCCGCTCGAAATCACGCTGCGTCTGCTTGCCACTTGGAAACAGCAAACCCGGCAGAATGCCGAACACCCTGATCCGGCTGGCCGGGGTAAGCTGCCACATCTCGGTCATGGCAAGCAGGCCGAATTTTCCGACCGTATAGCTGAAATAATCCGGATTCAGATTCTTCAGCTTCTGGTCAAGTATGTTCACGACCGTAACCGCGCTGCCGCGCCGCGATTTCCGGTAGGCCAGCTCGGTCAGGATGAACGGCGCCTTGACATGCACCGCGAGGCTGGCCTCGAGCAGTTCGATCGAGCCTTTGCCCGGATAATCATACTGAAAGACGGATGCGTTGTTGACGATGAGCTGGGGCAGGCCGTGCCGCCGCACCACCTTCTCGAAGAAACCGGCGACGCCCGAGGTTCGCGCGAAATCGCAGGACATCATGACGGCCTGGTGGCCGCCATCGGCGATTTCCTTGGCGAGCTTGCGCCCCGCATCGCGCGATCGGTTGACGTGGACGACGACCATGTAGCCGCTTTTCGCCAGATGCTTCGCCAGCACCCGGCCCAGGCGCGATGCGGCTCCGGTAACGAGCGCGACCGGCATCGGGCTCAGGTCCACGCGGCGCGGGTCCGGTAGACCTCCACGCCCGCGGATTCCGCCTCGTTGAAGATATCGAGTTTCAGGATCGACACGCGGCAGGCGTCGACGCGTTCATCGGCGAAGCACTTCTCGACAATTTCGTCCAGCAGCGTTTCGAGCAGGTCGGTATGCGGGCGCGCCGGAAAGGTTTTGAGGAAATCCCTGATCCGATCGTAGTCGATATAGCCGAACTGCTCGATGCGACGGGAATTCAGTTTGGCAAACAGGCTGACGCTGATGGACAGACGGTTGGGCCGTTCCGGATGTCTCTCCCAGGGGTGGACGCCGCAGCGGCATTCCACGACCACATTGTTCAGCTTCACTTCAATTCGATCATCCGGTGCAATCGACATGCGCTATTCCGGGTCCGGCAATATGGCTTGATCGTATGCTGATGTTGCGGGCCATTCTCGGCGAATGCCCGGAACTGGCGTCAGGTTGTCCGCCTGACGCCGCCGCAATGGAGCAGGCGGGGGGGAGATGATATTGGATCAGTCCCCCCTCAGAAACTATTCCGAAATCGTCTGCACCACGCTGGAGACGGGCCGTGAGCTCACGGTCGGCAGTTTGGCGTCCTTGAGGACTTCGTCGTCATACTGCGGCAGGGTTTCCACCGGCGCCTTGGCAATCATCTTCACGACCTTGTAGCCGCTGGCTTTCAATTTTTGCAGCAGATCGGGCAGCGCTTCGGCAGTATGCTTGTGGAAATCATGCATCAGGATGATGCCTTTGCCGAGCTTGTCGAGC
>DATNMT010000445.1:0-5959 GCA_035602495.1 Bradyrhizobium sp. | reverse complement strand
CGACCCCTCCCCGCCACGCGCAAGGGCGCGTGGCGGGAGGGGAGATGACCGAGCATGGCTTCGCGATCTCGCCGCAGTTTTCACGCGAGTCTTGCCTGAACGTTCGCGCCTCAAAAAAACAAAGGGCGCAGGAAAGCCGGGCGCACGATGCACCCGCAGCCTCGCGTGCAAATGATAAAAAGCACACGAGAGTAGTCACCACAGGTTCACCGGAACGACCCGGCCTTCCCTGCGCAATGGTTTTAACGGTTACGTCGGTATTTCACGCTATGGCGGCGCGCCCTATTGCATGCTGACGAGAGTCAGATCGACGAACCACGACTGCGGCGACACGAATCCCTTGACCTTCCGGCTCAACGCGCGCGGGTTGAGGTCGTGCACGATGTAGAGCCAGGGCGGGTTGTCGACCAGGCGTTCATGCGCCTTGCGGTAGGCCGCCGAGATCGCCTTGGGATCGGTCGACTCCGCAATCGTCTTCAGCGCGGCATCGAAGTCGTCGTCCTTCCACTGCTCGAAATTGAAGCCGTTCGGCGCGAAATTTGCGGATGAGAAATAGCGCGCCATGACGCCGACGTCCGACGACGGCGAGCTGACATTGAGCACCATAGCGCCGTGCAGGCTCGGGCTTTCCGGCGTGGCGCGGGCCGCCGTCAGCAGCACCTGCCATTCCACCACGTCGAATTCGACATTGACGCCGCAGGCCTCTTTCAGGTTTTGCTGGAGGTATTCGTTCATCGGCAGCGGCAGCATCTGCCCGGAGCCGGAATTCGAAATCATCGCCTTGAACGACAGCGGTTTTTCCGGCGTGTATCCGGCCTCGGCGAGCAGCGCCTTGCCTTTGGCCGCATCGAATTTGTAGCGGTTCGCCGGGCTGCCGAAATCGGGATCGCCGGCTTTGAGCCAGCCCACCGAGGGCTCCGCGGTGCTGTTGAGCAACGACACCAGCCCCTCCCGGTCGATGCAATAGTTCAGCGCCTGGCGGACTTTCACGTCCTTGAAGGGGCTGTTGGCGGCGCCGATGTTGTAGAACCACGGCCAGACATGGGGATATGAGCCGGTCGTGATGGTGAAGCCGGCGGCTTTCAGGGAATCGATGCCATCGGCCGGCGGCACCTCGATCCAGTCGACCTGGCCGGCGCGCAACGCGGCGAGCCGCGAATTCGCCTCGGGGATCGGCATCAACACGACATTGTCGACCTTCGCCATCCGGGCGACGTCCCAGTATTTATCCCAGCGCGCCAGATCCGCCTCCTGCCGCGGCACCACCTTGGTGATGCGGAACGGGCCGGTGCCGGCGGCCGGCAAGGTCGCGACCTTGGCCCAGTCCTTACCGGCCTTCTCGAACGAGGCCGGCGAGGTGAACAGCAGATAGACCGCCATATAGGGGAAATAGGAGGCCGGCCGGGTCGTGGTGATGGCGACGGTTTGGTCGTCGATCTTCTTGTAGCCGCCCATCACGGGAACGCGGGCCCGCGACATCGCCGAGCTCGGCGGTTCGAATTGCGGGCTCTCGGCATTGAAATAGCGATCGAGATTCCAGATCACGGCGTCGGCGTTGAAATCGGTGCCGTCGTGGAATTTCACGCCGTGCCGCAGATGGAAGATCCAGGTCTTGTTGTCGGCCGGATCCTGCTCCCATTTCTCGGCGAGCCCGGGCCGCAAACCCGCCAGTTGGTCGGTCCGGGTCAAATCCCACAGCACCAGGCCTTCGAAAATCGGGTAGCCGAGGAAGCGCATTCCCTCAAAGCCGTTATTCGGCAACCCGGTGGCGGTGGGAATGTCGGACGCGGTCATGCCGATGCGCAGCGTGGTCTCGGCTGACGCAGCGATGGGCCCCAGCAACAGGGTTGCGAGCGCGAGGGTGGTGGATGCCTTGCGAATGAGCATGATGTCTCTCCGTCCGACAATTTCGGCGATTAGCGAGCAAATTTCAGGCCACCCGGAGAAGCTGAGCTCGACGGCCAGGCCGCCACACGCGATTGTTATTGCAGGCGCCCCACCATCGAATTCGCCGGTGCTGTCCCAATCAAGACACACGCAAAAGTAGATCAGGATACTGATCATTTTGCGGGTGGCACCAACTTTACGACAGCCCCCTTGAGAGCCGGGCTCGGCCTTCTTTTCCTAAGTCCGGCGCGCCAGCAATTCGAGGATGTGATGTCGAATGTTGGGGACGTGAGCAAGCCCGATGATATCGCCGGTCTGCTCCAGGATGCTATTTCGCGCGGGATAAGGCAGCTTTGCCCAGCATAACATGACGGCCGCGCCGAGATGCTGAAGGATCAGTTCATCCGACGGCTGATCGATTTGCGGGTCTGGCATATCGTCGTTGCCCCTTGTTGGCGCGCGGCTTCGCCGTTTTCGAACACCGTTGCCAGCCCGGCGTTCGAAAATTTGCCTTGGCTCACATGGACGCGTGGCACCCGCCAGAAAGCGGCCACAAATCGAGCCGCGTCTACCCGCTACCGGGCTCTGCCTCCGTAAAACTACGGAGTCCGAACGGCGGAAAATTAACGGCCCGTTAAGGTCGAAGCCGCGCCGGTCAGAACCTGATGCTGTCAGCGCACGCGCGCGGATTGGGAACCTGCTGGGTCGGTTCGCCGATGCTTTGGCTGAGCACGCCTGAAGTGAGGGCGGAGTTGGGGATACCTGCGGGGCTGACGCCGGTTGCGGTTTTTTGCCTGGGCTATCCAGCCGAGGTGCCGGAAGCAACGATCCGCGAAAGGCCGCGCATCATCTGGGCTCCCGAAATCCAGGGCGTGAAGCCATAAATCCAGAGTGGTCGGCGAACGTCCGATTTGGTGCGCATTCCGGACTCAGGGTCGGACATTGCGGCACTTCCGAAAAGTGCCGCCAAAACCAGACCGTCGGCTTATCATTCCGGCCGAGCAGGTATCGTAAACTGAAAGAACGCACCTCGTGGTGTGTGCCCGGTCGCCCACAGTCGTCCGCCATGGGCTTCAACGATCGAGCGGCAGATCGACAGGCCCATCCCCAAACCGTCGGACTTTGTCGTGTAAAAGGCGTCAAAAACGCGCTCAAGGATCGGCGGCGCCAGGCCCGGGCCTGAATCTCGAACCCCGACGAGCACGCCGTTCGGCTCGGCCTCCCGGGTGCTGATAAGCAGCTCTCGTGTTCCTTCGTCGACACCGCTCATGGCCTCAATGGCATTCAAGATCAGGTTGAGCGTCACCTGTTGAAATTGCACTCGATCGCATTCGATGAGCGGCAAGCCCTGCGCGAGATCCGTCTGCACCAAGACCCCGCTCTTCACTACTTCGCCGCGGGTGAGCTCGATCACCCCACGGATCGCGGCGTTGATATCCAAGTGCTCTTTCCGGGACGGCGTCTTTTTGAAGAGCGCGCGGATTCCATCAACGATGTCGCCCGCTCGCATGCCGTCCTCAGCGATTTGCGCGAGCACCAGCCGCGCCCGTTCCAGATTGGGCGGTTGAAGCTCCAGAAAACGCAGAGCCGCTTGAGCGTTGATGATCATGGAAGCGATCGGCTGTTTTACTTCATGGGCGGTCGAGGCCGAGAGCTGGCCCATCGTGGCCACGCGATTGGCGTGCGCGAGCTCCGTCTGCAGCTGGCCCTGTTGCCGCTCGCGACGGACAATCTCCAAGGCAATGGTCGCCTGCGCAGCGAAGTCTGTGACCAGTTCGATCTCTCTCTCCGTAAAGGGCTCTACGCGCAGCCTCCCTAAAGCAAACGATCCGATTAACTCGTGCTTTCTGAGCATGGGCACAAAGAGGAGCGTCCGAAGGCCGCCCCGCTGAATGACTGAAAGAGCCTCTCCCGCCCAATGGAGTTCAAGCCCTACGTCGGGGACGTGGAGCGGCGACTTGCTTGCGACGAGGCGATCATAAAAGCTGCCTTGAAAGGTGCCGCGTTCCACTAGCTTTGGCGGCAAAACATCCTCCGACACGCCGGGGCTCAATGCACGCGCAACGAGACGAAAGCCTGCTTCCTCGACAAGACGGAAGACACCCGTATCGGCTCGGGAGAGCCTTCTCGCGCTGTCGAGGATAGTATCGAATATGGGCTGCAAGTCGTGTGGCGAACTGGCAATGGCCCGCAGCACTGCGGAGATGGCCGCCCGTTGCCGAAGAACCTCGGCCAACTCGTCTTGGAAATCGGAAACAGCCTGAGCGGCTTTGGGCACTTCGCCGGTTTCGAGCGGGTTCATCGCTGCCCCTTCCCGATCTGCGTTATGGTCGGAGATACTATCGCTCCAGCCGCCAATCGGATAGCTCCCGTGGCCCGAAAAATGCGTTGGAGGTCTATTCTGGGTGACGTTTCAAACAGCCAGGGTCAATCCAGGCCGTTTTTCGGCCAGGCGGCGATCCGGCATCGCGGTCCGTGGCCGTTTGGGTCCAAAAGCGATCTTGGCGGTCCCGAAATCTAACTTCCGGTGTTTCCCCCAAGCAGACATCGCCCGCGGCGAACAGCAGATCATCCGTATGACTTGGTGCCTCATCGGCGCCAAGCCTTTTACGCCGCGCGCTCCAGATGCGCCACCAGGCCTGCGAACAGGCCGCGGCCGTCGGTGCAGCCCATGATGTCTTCGACGTGGTTTTCCGGATGCGGCATCATGCCGAGCACGTTGCCGCGCGCGTTGACGATGCCGGCAATCGAATGCGCGGCGCCGTTGATGTTGGAGGGCTCGTCGACCGCGCCTGCCGCCGAGCAGTAGCGGTAGAGCACCCGCCCCTCGCCCTCCAGCCGCTTCAGGGTGTCTTCGTCGGCCTCGTAATTGCCCTCGCCATGCGCGATCGGCACGCGGATGACCTGGCCGGCGTTGTAGCCGCGGGTGAAAGGCGTATCGGAACGCTCGACCCGCAGATGCACGTCATGGCAGATGAATTTCAGTCGCGCATTGCGCATGAGGACGCCGGGCAACAGCCCCGCCTCGCAGAGAATCTGAAAGCCGTTGCAGACGCCGAGCACGAGGCCGCCGTCTTTCGCAAACCCGCGCACCGCGTCCATCACCGGCGCGCGGGCGGCAATCGCGCCGCAACGCAGATAATCGCCATAGGAAAACCCGCCGGGCACCACCACGAGATCGGTGCCCTTCGGCAGCAAGGTCTCGGCGTGCCAGACCATCGCGGGCTCGTGGCCCGACGCGAGTTTTAACGCGCGCGCCATGTCGCGCTCGCGATTGATGCCGGGAAAGACGAGAACGGCGGATTTCATCGCTGACCTAGCTCAAAACCTCAACCCGGTAATTCTCGATCACCGTATTCGCCAGCAGCTTGTCGGCGGCGTCTTTCAGCGCCGCCTCCGCCCTGGCCTTGTCGGAGCCGGCGATCTCGATGTCGAACACCTTGCCCTGGCGGACGCTGGCGACGCCGTCGACGCCGAGCGATTTCAGCGCGCCTTCGATGGCCTTGCCCTGCGGATCGAGAATGCCGGATTTCAGCGTAACGGTGACGCGCGCTTTCACGGTTCGCCTCAGCTCTTCACCAGCACCGGACCGGAGCCCGCGGGCCGCTCGTTCTCCATCAGGATGCCGAGCCGTTTTGCGACTTCGGTATAGGCTTCCAGGAGGCCGCCGAGATCCCTGCGGAAACGATCCTTGTCGAGCTTCTCGTTCGACTTGATGTCCCACAGCCGGCATGAATCGGGCGAGATCTCGTCCGCCACCACGATCCGCATCAGGTCGTTCTCCCACAGCCGGCCGGTCTCCATCTTGAAGTCGACCAGACGGATGCCGACGCCGAGGAACAGGCCGGAGAGGAAATCGTTGACGCGGATGGCGAGCGCCATGATGTCGTCGATCTCCTGCGGGGTGGCCCAGCCGAAGGCGGTGATGTGCTCCTCCGACACCATCGGATCGTTGAGCGCATCGTTCTTGTAGTAGAACTCGATGATCGAGCGCGGCAGTTGCGTGCCCTCCTCGATGCCGAGGCGCTGCGACAGCGAGCCCGCCGCCACGTTGCGCCCGACCACTTCGAGC
>DATNMT010000443.1:0-4045 GCA_035602495.1 Bradyrhizobium sp. | reverse complement strand
CCCTCGTCTTGCTCGCGCAAAATTCCGGGACGAGCCTCCGCGCAACCAAAAATGCGCATGGAGGAGACGATGATCCCTGGCCCGTTCAGCTATCACCGGCCCGCGACGCTCGCCGACGCGGTCAAATTGCTCGCAGACCTTGGCGACGAGGCCCGCCCGCTCGCCGGCGGCCACAGCCTGGTGCCGATGATGAAACTTCGGCTCGCCACGCCCGAACATCTGGTCGACCTGCACGGCATCGACGGCCTGAAAGGCATCCGCCGCGACGGCAACAAAATCGTGATCGGCGCCATGACCACCCAGCACGAATTGCTGGCATCCGACGAAATTTCAAAATCGCTGCCGATCCTGCATGAAACCGCGCTTCTGATCGCCGATCCGCAGGTGCGCTACATGGGCACCATCGGCGGCAATGTCGCCAATGGCGACCCCGGCAACGACATGCCGGCGCTGATGATGACGTTGGGCGCGAGCTACCGGCTCGAAGGCAAATCCGGCGCCCGCGACGTCGCAGCGAGGGAGTTTTATCAGGGCGCCTATTTCACCGCGCTCGAGCCCGGCGAAATCCTCACCGCGATTTCGGTTCCGGTGCCCGCGGCCGGTCATGGCTACGCCTACGAAAAATTGAAACGCAAGGTCGGCGACTACGCCACCGCGGCGGCCGCCGTGGTGCTGACGATGGCCGGCGGCAAGGTCGCGTCCTGCGCGATCGGGCTGACCAACGTGCACGAAACGCCGCTGCTCGCGACTGAGGCGGCAAAGGCCGTGATCGGCAGCAGCCTCGATGCGGCGACATTGAAAAAGGCCGCGGCGGCGGCCGAAGCGATCATGTCGCCGGCCGCGGACGCCCGCGGTCCGATCGAATACCGCAAGCATGTCGGCGGCATCATGGTGACGCGGGCGCTGCAGCGCGCCGCTTCCCGCGCGAAATGAGAGGGGATCAACAATGGCAAAGACCCATGTGACCATGAAAGTGAACGGCGCCGAGGTCGAAGGCCTCGTCGAACCGCGCACGCTGCTGGTGCATTTCCTGCGCGAGAATCTTTCGCTCACCGGCACCCATATCGGCTGCGAGACCACCCATTGCGGCGCCTGCACCGTCGATCTCGACGGCATGTCGGTGAAGAGCTGCACAATGTTCGCGGTGCAGGCGCAAGGCTCCGACATCCTCACCATCGAGGGCGTCGCCAATGCCGACGGCTCGCTGTCGGCCTTGCAGGAAGGTTTCCGCATGATGCACGGCTTGCAATGCGGCTTCTGCACCCCCGGCATGATTTTGCGGGCGCAACGCTTGCTCAAGGAAAATCCCAGCCCCACGGAGGAAGAAATCCGGATGGGCATTTCCGGCAATATCTGCCGCTGCACCGGCTACCAGAACATCGTCAGGGCAATCCGGTACGCCGCCCACAAGATCAATGGCATTGAATTCAAGGAGGCCGCGGAATGAACGACCTTACTCCCACGCGGGAACAACGCACCGCCGCGCTCGAAGGCATGGGCTGCAAGCGCAAGCGCGTCGAGGACATCCGATTTACGCAAGGCAAGGGCAATTATGTCGACGATTTGAAATTGCCGGGCATGCTGCACGGCGATTTTGTCAGATCGCCGCATGCCCATGCGCGGGTGAAATCGATCAATGGCGACGAGGCCCTAAGAGTGCCGGGCGTGCTCGCGGTCATCACCGCCGAGACGCTGAAGACCGTCAACCTCGCCTGGATGCCGACGCTCGCGGGCGACGTGCAGATGGTGCTGGCCGACGGCAAGGTGCTGTTCCAGAACCAGGAAGTCGCCTTCGTGGTCGCCACCGACCGCTATGCGGCCGATGACGGCATCAACAAGGTGGTGGTCGAATACGAGCAGCTCACCCCGATCATCGACCCGTTCAAGGCGATGGACGCCGATGCCCCGGTGCTGCGCGAGGACCTCGCCGGCAAGACCTCGGGCGCGCACGGGCCGCGCAAGCACCACAACCACATCTTCGAGTGGACCGTCGGCGACAAGGAACTGACCGATGCCGCCTTCAAGAAGGCGGAGGTGACCATCAAGGAGATGATCTCCTATCATCGCACCCATCCCTCGCCGCTGGAGACCTGCCAGTGCGTCTGCTCGTTCGACAAGATCAGGGGCGAGCTGACGATCTGGGGCACCTTCCAGGCCCCGCATGTGATCCGCACCGTGGTGTCGCTGATTGCCAAATTGCCCGAGCAGAAGATCCATGTGATCTCGCCCGACATCGGCGGCGGCTTCGGCAACAAGGTCGGCGCCTATCCCGGCTATATCTGCGCGGCGGTGGCCTCCATCGTCACCGGCAAGCCGGTGAAATGGGTCGAGGACCGCATCGAGAACCTGACCGCGACCTCGTTCGCGCGCGATTACCACATGACCACCGAGATCGCGGCCACGAAAGAGGGCAAGGTCACCGGCCTGCGCGTCCATGTGCTGGCCGATCACGGCGCATTCGACTCCTGCGCCGATCCGTCGAAATGGCCGGCAGGCTTCTTCAACATCGTCACCGGTTCCTATGATTTCCCGACGGCGCATTTGTCGGTCGACGGCATCTACACCAACAAGGCGCCGGGCGGCGTCGCCTATCGCTGCTCGTTCCGGGTGACGGAGGCCGCGTACTGCATCGAGCGGGCGATGGATATCCTCGCCCAGAAACTCAAGATGGACCCGGCCGAACTGCGGCTGAAGAACTTTATCAGAGCCGAGCAATTCCCGTATCACTCCGCGCTGGGCTGGGAATACGATTCCGGCGACTACCACACCGCCATGAAGAAGATGATGGAGACGGTCGACTATGCCGGCCTCCGCAAGCAGCAGGCGGCGCAGCGCGAAGCTTTCAAGCGCGGCGAGACCCGCGAGATCATGGGCGTCGGCGTGTCGTTCTTCACCGAGATCGTCGGCGCCGGACCGTCGAAGAATTGCGATATCCTCGGCATCGCGATGTTCGATTCCTGCGAGATCAGGATGCATCCGACCGGCGCCGGCATCGCCCGGGTCGGCTCCAAGAGCCAGGGCCAGGGCCACGAGACCACCTGGGCCCAGATCATCGCCACCGAGATCGGCATCCCCGCCGACAACATCATGGTCGAGGAGGGCAACACCGACACCGCACCCTATGGCCTCGGTACCTACGGCTCGCGCTCGACCCCGGTCGCCGGCGCCGCCATCGCGATGGCGGCGCGCAAGATCAAGGCCAAGGCGCAGATGATCGCGGCCTACAAGCTCGAGGTGCACGAGGACGACCTCGAATGGGACATCGACGGCTTCCGCGTCAAGGGCCTGCCGGAGAAGACGATGTCGATGAAAGACATCTGCTGGGCGGCCTACAACTCGGTGCCGCCGGGCATGGAGCCGGGGCTGGAGGCGGTGAGCTATTACGATCCGCCCAACATGACCTATCCGTTCGGCGCCTATATCTGCGTGATGAATATCGACGTCGATACCGGGGTCTACAAGATCAGGCGCTTCTACGCGCTGGATGATTGCGGCACCCGCATCAACCCGATGATCATCGAGGGCCAGGTCCATGGCGGCCTGACCGAGGCGTTCGCGATCGCGATGGGGCAGGAGATCCGTTACGATCCGGAAGGCAACGTCGTCACCGGCTCGTTCATGGATTTCTTCATGCCGACCGCGGTCGAGACCCCGCATTGGGAGACCGACTTCACCGTGACGCCGTCGCCGCATCATCCGATCGGCGCCAAGGGCGTCGGTGAGAGCCCGAATGTCGGCGGCGTGCCGGCGTTCTCCAACGCCGTCAACGACGCCTTTTCGTTCTTGGGGAGTACCCACATCCAGATGCCGCACGACTTCTGGCGCAACTGGAAGGCGGCGAAGAATTTGGGAGTGTTTGCGTAACGCAACCTCTCGATCGTCATTCCGGGATGGTGCGTTAGCACCAGACCACAGGTGTGCAATTGCACATCGGGGAATCTTGAGATTCCGGGTTCGATGCTTCGCATCGCCCCGGAATGACGAGAAGGATAAGGTCATCTTCTCCCCTCCCTCCACGCGCATCGCGCGTGGCGGGGAGGGGTCG
>DATNMT010000442.1:0-11378 GCA_035602495.1 Bradyrhizobium sp. | reverse complement strand
GTCGTGGTGGGCCATATATTCGATCTTGACCTCGGAGCGCCGCTGCTCGGTGATGTCCTCGTGGGTGGCGACCCAGCCGCCGTCGGGCATCGGCCGGTGCCGAATCTTGAAGGTTTTGCCGTTCTGCAATTCGACGATGCTGTCGGTCGGCTCATGGGATACCGCGACATTGGTACGCCAGTGCAGGTACTCCTCCCTCGACATCGCGGGAAAGCTGCCGGCTTCAAAGCGCATGTCGACGATTTCGGCGAGCGTGATGCCGGGGCCGACGCGGTCGCGCGGCAGGTCATACATGCCGACGTAGCGGTCGTTGCACACGATCAGCCGATGCGCGGCGTCGAAGAAACACAGGCCTTGCGACATATTGTTGATGGCGGTGTCGAATTGCAGGTTTCGGATTCGCAGGCGCTCTTCCTGCTCCCTTCCGAGTTCGAACTGGCGTTGCAGGCGGGCGTTCATTTCCTCCCGCCCGGTGATGTCCTCATGGGTGGCCATCCCGCCGCCATCCGGCATCGGATAGACGGTATAGGAAATCACCCGGCCATCGTTGAATTCGTGAACGGTGGTGCCGGGGACAGCGGCGTTTGCAACACGCTCCCGAATGTATTCCTCGGGCGTTGCAGGGATCTTGAGGCCCAGACTGAGTCGGTGCCGGATCAGTTCGCCGATCGGCGTCCCGGGCTTCACCTGCTGGGGTGAAAGCCCATAGATCTCCATGTACCGCGCGTTGCAGAACACGACCTCGCGCCGGGCGTTGAAGACGATCAGCCCCAGCGACAGGTTGTTGACGGCTTCCGCGAGAAGCCGGGTCGGGTTAGCCGATCCCGGATCGATGGCGCGGTCGGTAGAGTCCATCATTCAGCGCTCCTCTGCCGCAATTGTTGCGCTTGCGGCGCTCCGACAGTGAGGAGCCGCTCATTAGAGGACGAGGCTGGTGAACTGCCTGTTGCGGTGCCCGCGTTACAGGCAAATTCCCGGGAACGTGCTGAATGAAGGGTTAACGTTGCCGTTTCCCGGCCCTCATCCCGCGGAGCGGCCGCCCGGCCGCGCCTCGAAGGATGGCCGCAGGCGATAACGGCGCCTCATGGTTCTCCCGGCGATGCCAACGGGTCGCGCGAAGCGCGGCCCGATGATAAACTCCGACACGGCTCCCGCCGTGAGGGTCTAGTTGTCCACCAGAATTACCCGGATGTCGTTGACATTGGTCAGCGTCGGACCCGTCAGCAACAGATCGCCGGTTGCCGCAAAGAACGCCGTGGCGTCGTTGTCGTCGAGATAGGTTTGCGGATCGAGGCGAAGCGAGGCCATCATCGAGAAGGTGATTTCGTCGATGATGGCGCCGGCGGGATCGGTCGCGCTGCCGCCGCCGCCGTCGGCGCCGTCGGTATCGGCCGCCATGGCCGAAATCCCTGAGTTGTCCTTGAGGAGCCCGGCCAGCGCCAGCGCGTATTCCTGGTTGGGGCCGCCGCGGCCGTTGCCGCGCACGGTGACGGTGAGCTCGCCACCGGACAGGATCGCCACGCGCCTGCCTTGCTCGCGCGCCTGCAATGCGAGCCTGGCGTGATCGGCCGCGACATCGCGCGCTTCGCCCTCGAGGTCGGCGCCGAGATCGATGATTTCGTAACCGGCGGCGCGCGCCTTGCGGATCGCGGCGTCGAGCGAAGCCCGCGGCCGCGCGATCAGTTCGAATTGCGCGCGCGCAAACGCTGCATCGCCCGGCTTGCAGCTCTCGTTGCCGGGATCGTCGAGCGCGCGGCGGATGGTGTCCTCGACCTTGAGGCCGTATCTGGCGACGATGGCGCGCGCGTCGGCGAGCGTCGACGGATCGGGCACCGTCGGCCCCGACGCGATCGCGGACGGGTCGTCGTGCGGAACGTCCGATATCGCCAGCGTCACGATCTCGGCGCGCTGCCCCGCGCGCGCCAGCCGGCCGCCCTTGATGCGCGACAGATGCTTGCGAACGATGTTCATCTCGCCGATCGGCGCCCCCGAGCGCAACAGCGCCCGGGTCAGCAACTGCTTCTGCGCGAACGACACGCCTTCGGCCGGCGCGATCCAGTTCGCCGAGCCGCCGCCCGACAGCAGCACCAGCAACAGATCGTCGGCGCCGGCGCCCGCGGCAAGCCGCAGGCTTTGCTCCGCGCCGGCAAGGCCTGCCTCGTCGGGCACGGGATGGCCGGCCTCGATCAGCTTGATCCGCCGCGTCGTCACGCCATGGCCGTGGCGGGTGGTGGCGACGCCCGACAGCCGCTCCGGATCGAGTTCGAGCGCGTCGAGATAATGCCGCTCGGCCGCCGCCGCCATCGCGCCGGCGCCCTTGCCGGCGGCAAGGCAGATCACCCGTCCCTTCGGAACCGGGCGCAGATGCGGCGCCAGCACGACATCGGGATGCGCGGCGGCAACCGCGGCGTCGAAAATCGCGCGCAGCAGAGGGCGTCTGTCGGTCATGGCTTCAAGGGGATTTGCGATCGAAACATGGGATGCCGGTTATCCATCCGATTGCGGCAAAAGAAAACCCCCGCCGGGCCGGCGGGGGTTTTCCAGGTTCGTGCCCCGGATGCTGCGCAGCATGCAATGCTGAGCTGCTGGTCCGGGGTCCAGGGCATGGCCTCGTTTTCTGTGGGTCCCGGCTCTGCGGCGCAGCGCGAGGAGGCGCTGCACCGCGTCCGGGACACGCAGGCGCTCAGCCCCCGACGTCGCCGGAGATGATGTCGCCGAACAGCTCCCATTTCTCGCCCTTGAATCGCATCAGCTGCAACTGGCTGATCGGGGCGAAATCGTTGGGGCCGGTGTTGATCATGATGCCCGGCAGCAGGACTTCGGTGCGGAAATCCTTCAGGCTGGCCGCCTGCTTCATGATGTTTTCGCGGGTGAGGTCGTCACCGCACTTCTTCAGCACTTCCACCAGCGTCTGGGAGACGCCGTAGCCGACCACGGTCGAGCCATCGAGCTTGTCGCCTTCCGGAAAATCCTTCGCCATGAAGTCGTAGAATTGCTTCATGCCGGCATCGTTATTCCACTGCGGATCGGAGGCATCCTTCAGATAGGCCGCGGAAATGATGCCTTGCGAACGGTCGAAGCCCGCCGGCTTGATTACGCTGCCGACCGAGGCCGAGACGTTGTTGAGGATGTGCAGCGGCTTCCACTCGATTTCGGCCACCTTCTTGATCGCCTGCGCAGCGAATTTCGGCGTTGCGATATCGACGAACACGTCGGCGCCGGTCGATTTGAGCTTGACGATGTGGTTGTCGATGGTGGGCTCGGTGGTCTCGAAGCTCTCCTCGGCGATGATCATCGAGGCGGCCTTGGCGCCGAGGCCGTCCTTCAGGCCCTTGAGGTAGTCCTTGCCGTAATCGTCGTTCTGGTACAGCACGGCGATCTTGGCGTCCGGCTTCTCCTTCAACAGGTATTTGGCGTAGATCCGGGCCTCGCTCTGGTAGTTCGGCTGCCAGCCCATGGTCCACGGGAAATCCTTCGGGTCGTTCCATTTGGTGGCGCCGGTGGCGACGAACAACTGCGGCACCTTCTTCGAATTCATGTATTTGTGGATCGCGGAATTCGGCGGCGTGCCGAGCGAGTTGAAGACGAGCAGCACCTCGTCGCTTTCCACCAGCTTGCGCGCCTGCTCGACCGTCTTCGGCGGGCTGTAGCCGTCGTCATAGCTGATGAAATTGATCTTGCGGCCGTTGATGCCGCCGGCTTCGTTGATCTTCTTGAAATAGGCGGCCTCGGTCTTGCCGATCACGCCATAGGCGGACGCAGGCCCGCTGTAGGGCATGATATTGCCGATCTTGATCTCGGTATCGGTGGCGCCGGTGTCATATTTTTTTTGAGCGAGCGCGCCGTTGCTCGACGCTGCGAGCAGGATGAACGCAGCCGATGCAATCGCTACTCTGCTGGTGGCAACAGGCATTCAGAATCTCCCTTTGAGATGTTGGTACGTGCGCCACGGTCTTTGTTGATTGGAAATTTCTTGCGACGCGGGAGCAATTGAATACCATTTGGCGGCGGCCATCAAGAAAAAGCCCCTGCGGCAAGGCGCGCAGGGGCTGCTCCTTTAGTAGTCAAATCGGCCCGATCGGCCGGGTGGGGTGCGTCACCCGCCGACGTCGCCGGAGATGATGTCGCCGAACAGATCCCATTTCTCGCCCTTGAATTTCATCAATTGGAGCTGGGAGATCGGGGCAAAGTCGGTGGCGCTGGTCTGGACCTTGACGCCCGGCAGCAGGCCGCCGAGCTCAAGATTATTGATGCTGGCCGCCTGCTTCATGATGTTCTCGCGCGTGAGATTGTCACCGCAGTTCTTGAGAACATACACCAGGCCCTGCGCCACGGTGTAACCGTACATCACCGAGCCGTCGACCCGGTTGCCTTCCGGGAAGTATTTGGTGAGGAACTCGTCGAAGGCCTTCATGCCGGCATCGTTCACCCACTGCGGATCGGAGGTGTCCTTCAGATAATTGGAGGAGATGATATTCTGCGAATTCTCGAAACCGGCCGGCTTCATCACGCTGCCGATCGAGGCCGAGACGTTGTTGAGCAGGTGCAGCACCTTCCAGTCGATCTCGTTAACCTTCTTGATCGCCTGTGCCGCGAATTTCGGCGTGGTGACGTTGAAGAACACGTCGGCGCCGGTCGATTTGAGCTTGACGATATGGGAGTCGATGGTCGGCTCGGTGGTCTCGTAGCTTTCCTCGGCGACGATCATCGTCGCGGCCTTGGTGCCGAGACCGTCCTTCAGGCCCTTGACGTAGTCTTTGCCGTAGTCGTCGTTCTGATAGAGGATGGCGATCTTGGCGTCGGGTTTTTCCTTCATCAGGTATTTTGCGTAAATCCGCGACTCGCTCTGGTAGTTGGGCTGCCAGCCCATGGTCCACGGGAATTCCTTCGGATCGTTCCACTTGGTGGCGCCGGTGGCGACGAACAGCTGCGGCACCTTCTTCTGGTTCATGTATTTCTGGATCGCCGAGTTCGGCGGCGTGCCGAGCGAATTGAAAATGAACAGCACCTCGTCGCTCTCCACCAGCTTGCGCGCCTGCTCCACCGTCTTCGGCGGGCTGTAGGCATCGTCATAGCTGATGAAATTGATCTTGCGGCCGTTGATGCCGCCTTCGGCATTGATCTTGTTGAAGTAGGCCTGTTCGGTCTTGCCGATCACGCCGTAGGCGGACGCCGGTCCGCTATAGGGCATGATGTTGCCGATCTTGATCTCGGTATCGGTGGCGCCGACGTCGTATTTCTTTTGCGCCAGCGCGCCCGTGCTGGCGGCCACGAGGATCGCGAGGGCAGCCGAAAAGGCCCCCAATCGCAATTGGATAGCAGGCATCTTGATCTCCCTGGTTTGTTTGAATGTGTCGATTTTTTTGATTGGGAGCGCTTTTCGGCCCCTGGGGCGCATTGAATACCTTCTCGGGATTCCCAGCAACAAAAAGCCCCGTGCGACGGGGTCGCAGGGGGCGTCATTTAGTCGAACGGCCTATGTCACGGACATGTTGAATCCGCGTATCGGAGCCCCGTTTTTCATCAGGGCGCGAACTCGGAATTGGAGCTTACTCGATAGCACTTGTTCGATGCCCGCGATGCCCCGATAGCGACCAAATTCTGCAGCGCAGCGAAATGACGCGATGTGACAAACTCCGACATCGAAGCTCGGCACGACGAGATGTTGTCTGTCGGCAAGCCCGCACCGTTAGCTGTGCGTCGGCCAGTGCCGCTCGCGGAACCAGGCGCGGTATTCCGACATCTTCGCGCGCTGCGCCTGCGGCGCATGACGCTTGCATGTCGAGGCCTCTTCGCTGTTCTCAGCCGCGCCCCACCGGAGTTCCACGCAGTCGTTGGGGTTGTAGGCCATCTCGAAATCCACTGCCCGATCGACCACATCCTTGACCGATAGCGTCCACTGCGAGCCGTCGCTGCGGGTATAGGATATTTTGCGAGAGGCAAGTTCCGAATCCAGCACGCCCTGCAATTCATTTTTCATGTCCGCTACGCTTTTGCCGGCCGGTATCGCGTACCGATCCGAACGACGCGCAAAGCGATCGGGAAATCCCCGCACCACATCGATGGCGATCAACAGACGAAAATCGCGCGCCGGGGTCGAGTAATCCTCCCAGGCGCCGGTGGTCTCGAAGATCGAAGCGCCATCCGGCATGGATGTATCGCCGGTCTGCTTGGTCTGATATTTCCGTCCGTTTTCCACCGACGTGACCCGCACCTTGACCTGCTCGTGGAGGCTCGTGATGGCGTCTGTCATCGCGCGCAGCGGATCGAGCGGCTCGGGCGACATGACGTCATCCATGCGATCGTAGAAATCCTCGACGCTCATTTGCGACTGCTCGGGTGAAAAATCGCCGTATTGCGGATTCTTGCCGATTTCGGCGTTGCTCAGCCGCCGCAACGGACCGTTCTTTTCGCGCATGATCGGGCGGAAATGCTTGAAGCCGGGGCTGCCGAGCGAGGGTTCGTGCACGAAAAGGAAGTTGCCGCGCCAGAAACGCTTCCGCGTGATCGATCCGTCGGGCTCCGCGTCGACGGCCAGGAAGACACCCGGTGTGCCGCTCGCTTCCGGCACGCGACGCACCAGCATCAGCACATGGCCGTAGGGGTCGGCGTATACCGTGCCCGGGCGCAGCGCCTGCTGCGTCAGCGGCACGGTGTAGAAATCGGCGTTGTCGTCGCCTGCACGCACGGCTCCGGTTTGGACGACATCGCCGACGTCGCGCAAATATTCGCTAAAATTCGTCGGGCGCTTCGGCTTCGGCGGAGGTGCCTTCGCAGGCGGAGTTGAGGGCGGCTCGACGGGCGGCTGCGATCGGCCAAACAACCCCAGCAGCGTCGGAGTCTGCTCCGGCGGAGCGGGGGCGGGGGCTGCCTGCGCGACCTCCTGTTCGGGCGGCGGAGGCGGACGCGTGACCTCGGGATGCTCGACGTCGAACCACTGGTAGCATTTCGGCGGCTTGCCGCCGAAGCCGCGCGAGCAATTTGAATAGCCGAACGGCAGCCCCATCTTGAATGCAAAATAGGCGCGCAGGAAGTAGACGAAGTCGGCGCAGTCGGGGCGACTGCCGGTTTGCGTAATGTCTTCGTTGCGACCCAGATAGTTGAACAGGAAATTACGAGATTGGTCGCGCAGCACTTCGTACCAGACCTTCCAGTTCAGATCCTGGTCGGGCGGCGCGTTGAACAGCTTCTCGATCCATGCCGAGAACAGGGCTTCGTTCGTGCTATTCCAGCTATTGCGGACCTGCCAGATGCTTCCCGGCGGCGTGCGCAAAGGCTCCGGCTTGCGCGCGCTGACAACGATGTCGCGGGTGACCGGACTACAATCCGCCGACGTTCGGTCGCGCTCCAGGGTCGCGTGCCAGGTGCCGGCGGCCGGCGCGGCGACCTCGGCGAACCAGGAGTAAGGCGGCCCGCCGTGCCGGTCGGACGGTTTGACCGCGACGCTTCCATCGGGCGCGATCAGCGACAGCACGCCCTCGACCGGCTTGTCGGCGACGACCATGACGCGCAGCGGCGCGCCGGTCCAAGGCGCCATCGGCGACGGCAAGACGGTAATCTCGGCTGCGTTCGCGCAGACGGATGCCGCTGCGGCCGGGGATTCGACCATTGAGAAAAGCAGGACGAAAAATCCGTCTGCGATCGGCAAGAATGCCATCGCAGCGGCAGCAAAAAGGCGCGCAAGAAGCATTTGAACAAAACCCTGCCAAGCTACCCGGAACCTGCGTTCGACCCGTCGGCGATCCCAATGGCAGGATACCGAATTAGCCGGGACAAGTCAGCGGAATTGATTCCAATTTTGCAACCCGCCATTGGCCGCGACAGTTCCTGTTCCCGACAGGATAACCTGCCGAAAAACACCGCTGGAGTAACATTCGGTTGCAGTGAGCCGACCTGACGCGATTGCAAGCGCGCCAGGCAGACGACAATGGATTTCATGCCAGATTGACTCCAGAAGGTCCGGCTCTGGCTCAATTGTCGTGCCGTGGCTATAATTCACGATTGGCGACATGATATTTTGCATCCCGAGCCTAAAGGCGCGAGACGAGCGCCGCGATGGGGCGATCAGGTTCCCGGCCGATGTAGGCTGGACTCCAAAGCTAACTTCGACATTGGCATCAGACTTCAGCACGGTTTCGCGGCCGCCAGGCGACACTGAAAAGGAGAGAGGATTTTCATGTCCCTGCTGGTTTCGAGCGGCGAATTGAAAATTCGGTCGGGTCAATTTGGCATCATCTTTGGAAGGTTGACGGGGGCCTGCGTCCTGGTTGGCTTCGTTTGGTCACTGGTTGTGGTTTCAGCCGCCAACGCTGCCTCGGCGAGACCCGTGGCCGCTGAAAAGGGCATGGTGGTCAGTGCACAGCACCTTGCGACCCAGGTCGGTGTTGACATTCTCAAGCGCGGCGGCAGCGCGATAGACGCTGCTGTCGCGGTGGGATATGCGCTGGCAGTGGTCTATCCGGCCGCCGGCAATTTGGGCGGCGGCGGCTTCATGACGATCCGGTTTGCCGATGGACGAAAGACCTTCCTCGATTTTCGAGAGAAGGCGCCTCATGCAGCGAGCCGCGACATGTACCTGGACAAGGGCGGAAACGTCATCCAGGGCCTGAGTACGCTGGGCTGGCTGGCAGTTGGCGTCCCCGGCACCGTGTCGGGTTTGGAGTATGCGCGGAAGAAATACGGGACCATGACGCGGGCGGCGTTGATCGAGCCGGCGATCGAACTGGCCGAAGATGGATTCAGCCTGGAGCAGGGCGACGTCGACATGCTCGCTTCGGCGACTGAGGACTTCAGACGGGTTCCGGCTGCCGCCGAAATTTTTCTCAATAAGGGACGGCCTTTTGTGGCCGGCCAAAGGCTGGTGCAGCGTGATCTTGCCGATACGTTACGTTCGATCAGAAGGCAGGGCGTTGATGGCTTCTACACGGGCAAGACGGGGGCGGCCATCGTCAAGGCGAGTCGGGCAGGCGGAGGAATCCTCGATCAGGAAGATTTAAATCGCTACAAGACCCGAGAGCTCCCGCCCATTGAGTGCGATTATCGTGCTTATCACGTGATCTCGGCACCTCCGCCCAGTTCAGGCGGTGTTGCCATTTGTGAGATGCTTAACATTTTGGAGGGATATCCACTCCGGGAACTGGGCTGGGGATCCGCGCAGGCGCTGCATTACGAAATTGAGGCGATGCGTCACGCCTTTGCCGATAGAAACAGTCTTCTGGGCGATCCGGACTTTGTCGGCAATCCGATCCGGGAACTGATCGCCAAGGGGTACGCTGCGAAAATCCGGGATGTAATAAAGCCGGATACGGCCGGGATCTCCAGCGACATCAGGCAGGGTGTTGCGCCTCACGAAGGCAGCAACACAACGCACTTCTCGATCATCGACGATG
This sequence comes from Bradyrhizobium sp., assembly GCA_035602495.1. GTDB lineage: Bacteria > Pseudomonadota > Alphaproteobacteria > Rhizobiales > Xanthobacteraceae > Bradyrhizobium. The sequence continues at coordinate 1,989 of DATNMT010000442.1, read as the reverse complement.
CCGGCAATGCGGTTTCGGTGACGTATACGCTCAATGACTGGTTCGGAGCCCGCGTCGTTGCCACCGGCACAGGTGTGTTGCTGAACGACGAAATGGACGATTTCACGCCGAACCCGGGTGTCGCCAACATCTACGGGTTTGTCCGGGGAGACGCGAATGCCATCGCGCCGGGCAAGACACCCCTGAGTTCGATGAGCCCAACGATCGTCACGAGGAACGATAACCCTGTCCTCATTCTCGGCACTCCGGGCGGAAGCCGGATCATCACGACTGTCCTGCAAACGATCCTGAACGTCGTCGATTTCCAGATGAACGTTCAGGAAGCCGTCGATGCCCCTCGCATCCATCATCAGTGGCTGCCAGATGTGACAAATGCGGAGCAGTACGCTCTTTCGCCTGACACCCGCAGGGTGCTGGAGAGCATGGGGTATCGGTTCGACATTTCGCAGCCGGCTAACCAAGTCGCCGCGATCATGGTCGGTGCGCCGAGTCTTGAAGGAACGGCGATCGGTCGAAACAGGTTCTATGGTGCGAACGATCCGCGTCGTGGCACAGGACTGGCGCTAGGCTACTAGAGCATTCGGCGGTTAAGGTGCGCTTATCCTTCGTGTTTGAAGCAGTTGGCGCATTCCGCGAATTCGCGAGAAAGTATGCCGTAAGCGAACGGGCACCCACCCCGGATCAAGTCCGGGGCAGGCTTTCGCTCCAAAACGCTTTATTGCTGAGTTCGCCCGAGAGGATGTCGCCGAACAGATCCCACTTCTCGCCCTTGAACCGCATCCACTCGCCCGCGCTTTGCCGCAACGAGCTTTGATGACTTCGCCATTGCCATAACGCACCGTCCAACATCGGGTCATTTGTACTTTCTATAAGATGATCCTTAAGGCATTAATGGGCGTTACCTAACCGGCGGATGTTTGCCGTCAGCGTCGCTTTATTGTCGGACTTTTTTCTTGGCCTTCACCCGATCCAACCCGCATGGCGCAAGGCATCATGAGCACGCATCCGTAACCGGCAGCTATATGCTAAACAGCACTTGGGTAAAGTCCCGGTTGGCCAACAGCGGCACTGGAATTGACCACCCAAGGGCTCTATTTAGCCAAAGGTCTGGATTTCCAGGTCGCAGATGAGGTCTGGCGGGAGCGGAAGTGGCACCAGCATCGACACGAGGCGCGCGGCTCGATGGGAAACATTGTTCTTCTTGACTTGATGGGCGGTGTTGCCCTGCTCATGTGGGGCCTGCACATGGTCCGTAGCGGGATCATGCGCGCCTTCGGCTCCGAATTGCGCCGCGTGCTGGGGACGGCCTTGCGCAATAGATTTCTGGCCCTGCTGGCCGGGATCGGCGTTACTTCGCTCCTCCAGAGCAGCACGGCGACCGGCCTGCTGATGACGTCGTTTGCGGCGCGCGGCCTCGTAGATCTTGTCCCGGCGCTGGCCGTCATGCTCGGCGCCAACATTGGCACGACATTAATCGTGCAGGCCCTTTCGTTCGACATCTCGGCGGTCGCGCCCGTCCTGTTTTTGGCGGGCTTGTTGGTATTTAACTTCGGTGGTCGCAGACCGCTCCGCGACCTAGGTCGCGTGGCGATCGGCCTCGGCCTTATGCTGCTGTCTCTCCATATACTAATGGATACGCTCGCCCCAGCCGAGAATGCTCCGAGTGTACGCGCACTTCTTGCCGCGATCACAGGCGCGCCCGTCTTGTGCGTCCTGATCGCCGCTGCGCTCACCTGGGCCGCCCACTCCAGCGCAGCGGTGGTGTTGCTCGTCATGTCGCTCGCCTATTCGCATTTCGTGAGCCCCGTCGCGGCCCTCGCGCTCGTCCTTGGCGCTAATCTCGGCAGCGCGATCAATCCATTGCTGGAAGGTGGCAGTTCTGCTAGCCCGGCAAGCCGTCGCCTGCCGATCGGGAACCTGATCAATCGCGCTGTCGGAGTCCTGCTTGTCTTGCCGTTCATACGGCCGATCGCAGACCTCTTTGCGCGA
>DATNMT010000441.1:0-2139 GCA_035602495.1 Bradyrhizobium sp. | reverse complement strand
CGACCCCTCCCCGCCGCTTCGCGGGGGAGGGGAGCGACGGTTCCCGTCGCGTTGGCATGCTGTTCGAAAGCACGGGCATGCTGTTTGAAAGCTCGGGCATGCTGTTTGAAAATTGAATCCTGTTGCGTCCTTCCTGCTTTCGCAGGGACGACATCGAGAGATTGCGCCCGCGCATGACGATCGACATGGATGTGTCCACATTGTCAGCGTCGCCGCCGCGACGCTAAGATCGAGGCAAGCCGCCCCGGCCTTCCGCCGCAACCACGAAAGCAGCCAGCGTGACGTCGTTCAAGGTCATCCGCGCCCGCGCCGAGAAACGCAAAGGTGGGCCGGCCGCGCTCAAAAAGCTGCTGCCGCCGGTTCCGGACACAAAATCCCTGACAAAACTCGGCGACGATCGGGTTCTCGCCGAAATGTCGCGGCGGGTGTTTTGCGCCGGCTTTGCGTGGAGCGTGATCGAGACGAAATGGCCCGGCTTTGAGGCGGCTTTCCTCGGCTTCAAGCCGGCCGCGCTGGCCTTCAGGCCCGACGAATTCTGGGAGAAGCTCGCGAGCGATACGCGGATCGTGCGCAACGGCGCCAAGATCATGTCGGTGCGCGATAACGCCCGCTTCGTGCAGGAGATCGCGAAGGAACATGGCAGCTTCGGCCGCTTGCTGGCGAAATGGCCGTCCTCGGACGAGATCGGATTGCTCGACCTGCTGGCCAAACGCGGCAGCCGGCTCGGCGGCAATACCGGCCAGATGCTGCTGCGCTTCCTCGGCTGGGATGGATTTGTCACCTCAAAGGACGTTGTCGCCTGCCTGCGCGATGCCGGGCTCGATATCGCCGAAGAAGCCAAATCGAAGAAGGACCTTGCCAAGGTGCAAGGGCAGTTCAATGCCTGGGCCAGGGAGACGGGGCTGCCCTACCTTCACCTCTCGCGCATCTGCGCGATGTCAACAGGCGAGAATTACGAAGCGCGGGAAATCGTGCGTCGCGGAAGAGGCGGGGAGTGATGCAAATGTCGTCATGCCCGGACTTGATCCGGGCATCCATCACGCTTCGCAAGAACATTTTTGGAAGTGGATGGATCACCGGGTCAAGCCCGGTGATGACAACCTATTACGCCACCACCGGCGGCTTCTCGTTATGCCGCTGCGACAGGGTAAAAATCTCGACGCCGGTCGCGGTCACCCCGACCGAATGCTCGAACTGCGCCGACAGCGAGCGGTCGCGCGTCACCGCGGTCCAGCCGTCAGACAGGATCTTCACATGCGGCTTGCCGAGGTTGATCATCGGCTCGATGGTGAAGAACATGCCGGGCTTGAGCAGCACGCCCTCGCCGGGCCGGCCGATATGAATGATGTTGGGTTCGTCGTGGAACATCCGTCCCAAACCATGGCCGCAGAAATCGCGCACAACGCTCATGCCCTGCGGCTCGACAAAACTCTGGATGGCATGGCCGATGTCGCCGGTGGTGGCGCCGGGTTTCACCGCGGCGATGCCGCGCATCATCGCTTCATAGGTGACTTCGATCAGGCGCTCGGCCTTGCGCGCGATCGGGCCCACCGCATACATCCGGCTGGAATCGCCATACCACCCCTCGACGATGAACGTGACGTCGATGTTGACGATGTCGCCTTCCTTCAGCGCCCGGTCGCCGGGCATGCCGTGGCACACCACGTGGTTGATCGAGGTGCAGGTCGAATAGCGGTAGCCGCGATACATCAGGGTCGCCGGATAGGCGCCATTGGAAAAGGCGAATTCGCGGACGAATTCGTCGATCCGCGAGGTCGGCACGCCCGGCTTGACGATATCGGTCAGTTCATCGAGGCATTTTGCGACCAGTGCGCCGGCCTTGCGCATGCCGGCGAATCCACTCGGCCCGTGCAGCTTGATCTGCCCGGTCTTGCGTAACGAGGTGTCGGTTGCTTCGATGTAGCTCATGGGCGGATCATGCTTGGGGAAAGGGTGATTTGCAGCCTAATTTAATGATCAGGACGGTCAAAGCAAGCCGAGGCCTGGGCGCAAGTTCGTCGCGGTTCGGCCGGAACCGGGGCAACACCTCGAGGTTGAGCCCGACTTCAGGTCGAAACCGTGGCCGTGGTGTCGACCGGCAGCGCACCGCCGCGGATCACGATTTCGCGCACCGGATAG
>DATNMT010000438.1:0-18516 GCA_035602495.1 Bradyrhizobium sp. | reverse complement strand
TGATCGAATGCACAATTCCGGTCAGTCATTCCAGCGAACGACGCCTCGTCGGCGTGGCGACCAGCTTGGCGACACGATGGTGGCCTTGATAAGGTCGGCGTCCCCGCCACAAGGCCAGCGCCAGCTGCCTCCTTGACCCCGAAAGATCGAGCCCAGATGCCGCGAAGCCCCATGATCGTCCGTACGGTCCCTGCCTTGCGTCGCGCCATCGACAGCCTTCGCGCCAGAAAGGCCACAGTCGCGTTGGTGCCAACCATGGGTGCACTCCATGACGGCCATGTGTCGCTGGTTCGGCTGGCGAAACGCCGCGCCAGCAGGGTCGTGGTCTCGATCTTCGTCAATCCCACGCAATTTACGCCGACGGAGGATTTCAGTTCCTACCCGCGCACCTGGAAAGCCGATCTTGCCCGGCTCACCGCCGAGAATGTCGACCTGATCTGGAATCCCGACGTCGAGACCATGTACCCGGACGGCTTCGCCAGCAAGATCCTGACCGAGGGGCCCGCGATCGCGGGTCTGGAAGATCGTTTCCGGCCGCATTTCTTCGGCGGCGTCACCACCGTGGTCGGCAAGCTGTTCACCCAGGTCAGGCCGGACGTCGCGATTTTCGGCGAAAAGGACTTTCAGCAGCTGCGCGTGGTGACGCGGATGTCGCTTGACCTCGACCTCGGCGTCAAGGTGATGGGATCGCGCACGGTGCGCGAGCGCGATGGGCTCGCGATGTCCTCGCGCAACGTCTATTTGTCGGCGGAACAGCGCCGCGTGGCGCCGACCCTCTATCGCGCCATGAAGGAAAGCGCCGCTCGCCTGCGGGCCGGCGACGGTCTCGAGGCCGCGATGGCGGCCGGCGCCGGGCTGATTACCGATGCCGGGTTCAATCTCGACTATTTCGAGGCCCGCCATGCCGAAACGCTGGCGCCGATCGCCCCGGCCGGCGACGGGCCGGTGCGGATCCTGGTGGCGGCCAAGCTTGGAAAAACCCGTCTGATCGACAACGTCGGAGTTTTGGGCGAAAGCTCCTAGAGCAGCCCGAGTTCGCGCAACTCACGGCGCAGCGGTTCGGGCATTGCAGCGAGGCCAGAGCCGGCCGATTTCAGGTCCGGCGGGGCGGCGTCTTCGGTGAAATAGCGCCAGCCCTGGAACGGGCGCATCGGCCGCGGCAGGACCGCGATCACCCTGGGCTGCATCTTGAGCCGGCATCGTCCGATCCCGTCGCGATCCCGGAACGGCTCGATCCCGATGATTTTTTCCCGTGCCGCGATCTCTCCCCGAATCACCCAATAGAGCGAACCGCCCGCGAGCAGTTCATCGACGCGCTTCGGCACCATCCGCGTGACGTGGATGTGGTGCAGCGGCAGGCCCTTTTTCTTCGCGACTTGCATGCGCTCGGCGACCCAAGCCTTGAGTTCCCTGACGGACTCGCAACCGACGGCCAATTTGATGAGGTGAAGGGGCATGTGGCGACGTTAGAGCATTGATCCGGAAAAGTGGAAACCGGTTTTCCCCAGAGATCGCGAGCGGAAAAAGCCGCGTCATTCGTTCGCCGCCGCGGGCGCCGGCGCAAGCGAGACTGGCGCTTGCCTGGCCGACGCCTTCGGCGTGGCCTGCTTTTTGGCCGTCGCGGGCGCGGCAGCCGGCCGCGGCGACGGCGATGGCGAACCGGCCGCCGGCGTCGAGGCCGCCGAGCGCGGCGCGGGCGGCGGGGCTGAGCCCGGTTCCGGGGTCATGATGCTGACCGGCGGGGTTGAGGCTGCGGTTGGAAAATCGGCATTGGTGGGCCTGCCGGTGGGCATGGTCGGCGACAGCGTCGCCACCGGCGTGGCCGGCGCCGTCGGCGGCGGCGCGTTCCACAACGGCGCATAATGCGCAATCATGGCGTCATAGCTTCGCTCGTTCATATTCGCCACGATCTGGCGGCTATCGGTCAGCGAGCGGAAGGCCGCGCAATCCACCGGCGAACAATGGTCGCGCACGGCGAGCACATAGGCCATCAGGCCATAGCGGTCGCGCTCGACCGCGCGGCGCAGCATTTGTAGTTCGGGCGTCAGGTTCTTGTTGGCGGCGGCGACATTGCCGGACGCGGTCAGGCGCGTGATCTGGGACGCCGCGTAGGACAATGCCGCGGCCGCGGACTCCGGCGAGCCGAACAGCGACTTTTCACACGCCGTCAGAACCGCTTCCCCGGCCAGATCGTCGATGCATGAAAAGGTCGGCAGCATCGCGTTCACGACAGGCCGGGTGGATCGATCCTCGGCGGACGCTGCCTGGCCGCTGGGATCGAAGCTGCGAATGGTCGCGGCGACCGCAATGCCGATCGCCACCAGCGTGATCACGGTCAGCGCCCCGTTGGCGACCGATTTCTCGGCGCGCAACAGCGTGATGAGAACGATGACGCCGAAGAATGCCGCGGCCGCCAGCGTCAGCCACATCGGAAAGGTCGACGAACGCCAGATTTGATCGAGCGAAGATGCCCAGGCCCAGTTCATGCGCGAGTCCCTCAACGCAGCATAGAACGCATGCGGCGAAATTGAATGCCGATTATCTCGGACTCAAGCTTCCACAGAATGGTTGTCAGAACGGGGCCTTTTGACGGCGGACGAAACGGAACCCGATTCCCCCGGCCGCGCGCAACGTCAGGAGATGTTGAGCTGGCTTTCCTTGGCGACGCGCTCGAAGGCTTCGGTCGAGTTCTTGATCCGATACTGGCAGTCGTCGCCGTCGGTCGGAAGCAGACGGATCACCTCATAGGTGCCGCTTGCGGCCGGACGCGCGACATTACTGGCGGTAAAATAGACAGTCTCACCCACGTTGTATTTGTGCTTCAACGCCCTCTCCATACGCAGAAATGTCGGCCGCGCCCACGGTCCCGCTTGCGTCGGCCGACTGAAAACCCGGCGCGGTATAGCACGCCGCCCGCCCCGTTGGAAAGTTACATCGGGACATAGCAAATGCGCGAATTTTGCAGGTTTTTCAGGGCGATATAGGTAATTCGGGAAGGGTTCCGGCCAAAACGGCGGCCGCCGTCGGGAACCGCCGTCTGCGGCCTTCAGGCGTTATGCGGGAGCTTCCCGTCCGGGCTGGCGTGATCCACCGCCAGTGGAAGCGCCTGCGCCAGGATCTTGGAGAGCTGGTCGACCGGGACGTTGTAGCGGGCCGCCAATTGTCTGACGGTGTCGCTGCCCAGCACCTGCTGCAATTGCTCGGCCGTGATCGGCAGGTTCTGGCCATTGCCGATCCATGATTTGACCTGGTCGCCGAGGCCGGCCTGCTGCAGCTTGGCGACGATCGCATTAAGCCCGCCCTGGCTGCCATTACCGAGCACTTCGCTCAGCACGACCGGCAACACGGCCCCCTCGAGCTGGCCGAGGACGCCCTTGAATGCCGGTGAATTTTGCAATGAATCCAGAAATCCCATGGCAATCCCGTTCGCGGAAGGCGCTGGCTCGTTTTCGGATTCAGACCGCTTTCGCCAGGCCCCGTCAAGCCGCGATTGCGACCGGCGCCGGTAACTTGCGGTCTATACTGTCTCAAATTTGTCAATGACCAGCGTTTCGGCAAGGCCGGCGCGAGTCCACTCCTGGAATGCCGGCACCGCCATCATCGTATCCATATAGGCGAGCGCTGGCGGCGCCACGTCGATCGCATAGGTGCGAAAGCGATGCACCACCGGCGCGAACATGGCATCGGCCGCGCCAAAGGCGCCGAACAGGAATGGTCCGAGCTTTCCGCAAGCCGCGCGGCACTCGATCCAGATTTGCTCGATGCGCGCGATATTGGCTTTCGCCTCCGCCGACAGCGGGATCGCGCCGATCGGCCGGTGCAGATTCATGCCGCATTCGTTGCGCAGCGCCACGAAGCCCGAATGCATCTCCGCCGAAACCGAGCGCGCATGCGCCCGCAGCGCCCGGTCCTCGGGCCACAGCCGCGCATCGGGAAACCGTTCGGCGGCATATTCGATGATGGAAAGCGAATCCCAGATCGTGACGTCGCCATCGATCAGCGCCGGCACCTTGCCCGAATGGGTGAAATTCAGGATCCGACGTTTGTCGGCCTCGCCGGTATAGAGCGGGATGAACACTTCCTCGAAGGCGATATGGTTGGCGCGCAGCGCCAGCCAGGGCCGCATCGACCATGACGAATAGTTCTTGTTGCCGATCACGAGCTTCAGGGTCATCGCGAAGAATTCCTCCGTGCCGCGACATCTTGCCATGGCACGCGACGGACGTTCAACCCGGCGAGAGCGAAGCCGGTTGCCGCGATCAGTCACGCACGGCAGCATTCGAAAAGCGCGGCGTTCAGCCGCTCCGTCTAGCCCGAAAAATCCTGCGGCGTGAAGCTGAGATCGAGCGTCTTCCATTCGCCGTAGCGATCCGCCGGCAGCATCGCGTAGGGCTGACAGGCCTCAAGCGCCGCGATCGCGCTCTGCATCAGCGCCGGCCCCTTGGCCGAGGCGCTGGCCTCGATCAGGATCGGATCGGCGGCGAGTTTCCCATCGGGCGTCATCAGCACCCGCAGCGTGATCTTGAGCGTTTCGGAGGGCGTGATCGATCCCGGCAGTTTCGAGCATGTCCTGAGATGACGGCGAAACTTCGCGACCAGACTCGATTCGATGTCGGCGGTCTTCGACGCCGGGGCGTCGAAGTCATAGCCGGGCTTGCCCTTGGGCGGCTCCATGGGCAGTTCCGGAGGCAGACCAAGCATCACATGATACTTGATGGAGAGATCGGGCTGCGGCGGAGTGTAGGCGGGCGTCGGAGATGCTGCGGGCGGTTGCGGCCGGGCGCCTGCCGGTTGCGCAGGCGTAGCCGGTGCCGGCAGCGCCGCCTGCTGCTGCTGCTGCGGCGGCGCCGCCGGCGGTGCGCTTGGTGCAGCGGATTTCGACGACAGGTCGAAAGCGTCGGAAGGCTTCGCCGCGAGCTGCTGCGGCGGCTCTTCTATCTTCGGCGGTGGCGTAGCCTCTGCCGGCGTCACGATATCGACCGTGATCTGCTCGGCCGTCACCGATCCGAACGGATGCACTTCGGTATAGAGCAGCACCAGCATCAGCGCCGACAGATGCGCGATCGCTGAAGCCGTTATCCCCGTACGTATGACGAGCCGCGGTTTCATCATGCCTGATCAAGTCCCGACGCCGCCAGCATAGCCGCCGATGCGGGAGCCTCAATCCCATTTCGGCGCGAAACCGTAATCGGTGAGGCGCGCCCTGGCGGTCCCCATCCGAAAAATCTGCTGCATTTCGTCCTCCGACAGCGCGAAGTCGAAAATGTCGATGTTTTCCGAGAGCCGCTCGATCCGCGACGTCCGCGGAATCGCCGCAACCCTCTGCTGCACCAGCCAGCGCAGGCAGACTTGCGCGGGGGTCTTGCCGTGGGCGCGCCCGATCCGGGCCAGCGTCTCGTCCTTCTTGACGCGGCCCTTCGCCACCGGGCTATAGGCCACCACCGCCATGCCATGTCGCGCGCAGGCCTCCCGCACCTTGGTCTGGTCCAGATAGGGATGGTATTCGACCTGATCGCACACTAGCGGCTCCGGACAGGCCGCGACCGCCTCGTCGACCAGCGCCACCGTAAAATTCGAAACGCCGATGTGCCTGGCCATGCCGAGCTTTTTGGCATGCGCCAGCGCGCCCAGCGTCTCCGCCAGCGGCACCTGCGGGTTTGGCCAGTGCAGCAGCAACAGATCGACCTCGGTCAGGCGCAGCCGGGTCAGGCTTTCCCTGGTGGAGCGCTCCAGATCGTTCGGCGCGAAATGGGTGGTCCAGATTTTGGTGGTGACGAAGACCTCGTCGCGCCTGACCTTCGAGGCGCGCAGGCCCTCGCCTACTTCGCGTTCGTTATCGTAGGCCTGCGCGGTGTCGATATGGCGGTAGCCGAGTTTCAGTGCCTGCTCGACCAGGCGTGCGCAGGTCCGGCCGCGCAGCTCCCAGGTGCCGAGCCCGATGGCCGGGATTTTAGCGCCGTTGGCCTCGACGAACTGCATCGGCGGGTCCTCGGAAACAGAAGCCCCATTATGTCCCGCCGCCGTCCCGCTGCCAACCGAAGCTGACGAGGATAGCCCCGTTTCGATCAGGCCCGCGCCAGCGCCGCAAACACCATCTCGGGGGCGTGCGCGATGAGGGCGAGCAACGCCCGCGCCGGCCCGCGCGGCATGCGCTTGCCCTGTTCCCAGTTCCGGATCGTCTCGACCGGCACCCCCAGCCGTGCAGCGAACTCCTGCTGCGTCAGGCACGCGCGGCGGCGAAGGTCGCGCACCGCGGGTGAGGTCGCCGTTTCCGGCGCGACATCTGTCGTCGCCAGCGCGACATCCGTCGTCGCCGGCGCAACCGACATGGCCGCAGGCTCGCCGACCGGCAGCGCCGGCACGAGCGGAAACTCCTGCCCGTCGCGCAGTTCGACAATCCGTCCGTCCGCCTTTAACCGCAAGCGCTGCATGGTGCGGATGTTCGGCGATGCGCGTTAAGGTTCGATTAACGATACGCCGCCGGAGTCTACTTCAGCCCGAACCACAGCGTTGCGATGCCAAGAAACGAAAAGAAGCCGACCACGTCGGTGACCGTGGTGACGAAGGTACCCGACGCTACCGCGGGATCGGCCCGCACCCGCTCCAGCACCATCGGAATCAGGATGCCGCCGAGCGCGCCGGCCACCAGATTGCAGACGATCGCAAGCCCGATCACGACGCCGAGCCCGGGAATCCTGAACCATGCCACCGCGGCCACGCCGGTGATGATGGCAAAGGCAAGCCCGTTGACGAGGCCGACCAGGCCCTCGCGCATCACCACGCGAAATGCATTGTTGGCGCCGAGTTCGCGGGTCGCTAGCGCCCGCACCGCGACCGTCATGGTTTGCGTGGCGGCGTTGCCGCCCTGGCTGGCGACGATCGGCGCCAGCACCGCGAGCGCCACCATCTTTTCCAATTGTCCCTCGAACAGCCCGAGCACCGAAGACGCCAGAAAGGCGGTGGCGAGATTGACCAGGAGCCAGTTGAAGCGGCCCCTGGCGATGGTCCAGACATTGTCGGACAATTCCTCGTGGCGGCTAACGCCGCCGAGCGCCTTCAAATCCTCGTCGGCCTCCTCCTCGATCACGTCGACCACGTCGTCGATGGTGATGACGCCGACCAGCCGGTTTTCGGTATCGACTACGGGGGCGGCGACCAGATTGTATTTGCCGAACAGCCGCGCCACTTCCTCCTGATCATCCATCACCGAGACGCGGCGGCGGTCTTCGTCGATCAGGTCGGCCAGCGGCACCGACCTCGGCGAACGCAACAGCGCGTCCAGCGACACCGCGCCCTGCCAGCGTTGCGCGCCGTCGACCACATAGACTTCGTAGAACCGCTCCGGCAGGTTCGACGCATTGCGCATGAAGTCGATCACCTGGCCCACGGTCCATTCCGGCGGCACCGCGATGAATTCGGTCTGCATCCGCCGTCCGGCGGAATTCTCCGGATATTCCAGGCTGCGCTCGAGCGCGTCGCGCTCCGACGGCGGCAGCTTTTCGAGGATCTCCTCCTGCTCTTCCTCGTCGAGCGCCTCGAGCAATTCGACGGCGTCGTCGGAGTCCAGTTCGCGAACGCCCTCTGCGACCGTCTCGGGTTCGAGTTCCTCGAGGATCTCCTCGCGGACGGCATCGTCGACTTCGTTCAGCGCCGAGAAGTCGAAATCGGTGCCGGTCAGTTCCACCAGGCTGACGCGGTCGTCGGGCTGCAGCGCCGCGATCAAATCGCCGAGATCGGCCTCGTGCAGTTCCGCAACCACGGCGCGCAGGAATGCGGTGTCTTCGGCGTGAATGGCGCGCGAGATTTCCTCGACGAATTCGCCGTGAATTTCGCCATCTTCGTCGCGCATCGGCAACCGCTCGAGCACGGATACCGCGGGCCCGGCGACGTCGATATCTTCGGCCATGCCACGCCCTCCGCCGGTTTGACAGAATTGCTCAACTCGTCTGAGTTGTCGCTTCACGCATTACCCAAAGGGCAACGCCAAACGCAATGCCAAATATCTGTCGGCAACTACGGACGCGAAACCTGGCCGTCCCCGCGGCGCTTGCCGCGGCGATCGCATGGAGCGCAGCGGCGCAGGCTGCGGCGTGTCCGCGCGAAGACGTGCTCGGCACTTCCCGGATCCTTCATGTCGATGCCGCCACCACGCCAAGGGTGGGCCTGAAGCAATATCCGCAGACCTTGCCGCTTTGGGATCATGAGGTGGTGCTGACCTTCGATGACGGCCCATGGCCGCCGACCACGCCGCAGGTGCTGGCGGCGCTGGCCGAGCAGTGCGTGCGCGCGACCTTCTTCCTGATCGGCAAGCCGGCTTCCGAACATCCCGAGCTGGTGCGCCGGATCGCGGCCGAGGGCCACACCATCGGGTATCACACCTGGACCCACCGCAGCCTGATGCGAATCCCCTCCAATCAGACCACCGACGAAATCGACCACGGCATATCGGCGGTCGAAATGGCGCTGCACGGCGTCGCGACCGCGGTTCCGAGCACGCCGTTCTTTCGTTTTCCCGGCTTTGAGTCGACGCCGGCGACCCTCGATCTGCTGCAATCGCGCGGCATCGTGGTATTCGGCGCCGATCTCTGGGCCAGCGACTGGAACGCGATGACGCCAAGCTAGGAATTGAAGCTGATCATCGAACGGCTAAAGACCGCGGGCCGCGGAATCATCCTGTTTCACGACCCCAAGGCGCGCACCGCGGCCATGCTGCCGGCTTTTTTGCGCTATCTGCGTGACAATCACTATCGCGTCGTGCATCTGGTGCCGACCGGCCCCGGGGTCGGCTTTGACGGCGTCCCCTGAGCGGGCCAAATCACGGGGAATTCAAGTGTTAAGCCGCCGTTCATGGCACGCGGCGTGTAATGATCGGCTACTTGAGTGGGAATGCGGACGATGTCTCATGATCGGTAATGTGCTGGCTGGCGTCCGGACACCGCCATGGACCGTCTTGTGCCTGGGATGGCTTGCCTGCGCCGCCGCGCCGGCCGCCTTCGCCGCCGAATGCCCCGGCCATCCCGACGCGATCGGCACCTCGCGGATCCTGGTGGTCGATCCGCGCGAGCATCCGCGCATCGGCACCATGCAATATCCGGAAACACTGCCGCTCGCCGATCACGAGGTGGTCTTGACGTTCGACGACGGGCCGCTGCCGCGCTACAGCAATCAGATACTGGAGATTCTCGCCGCGCAATGCGTCAAGGCGACCTTCTTCACCATCGGCCGGATGGCGAGCGCCTCTCCGGAAGGCGTCCGCAAGCTCGCCGCGGCCGGCCACAGCATCGGCACCCACACCCAGAACCATCCGCTGACGATGAATCACATGCCGATCGAGCGCGCCAAGCAGGAAATCGACGACGGCATCGCCTCGGTAAAGGCGGCGCTTGGCGACGACACGGCGCTTGCACCGTTCTTCCGCATCCCCGGCCTGTTGCGGGCCGACGGCGTCGAGGACTATCTGGCCTCGCTCGGCATCCAGATCTGGAGTGCCGATTTTCTCGCCGACGATTGGCGGCATGTTTCCTCATCCCGCGTCTACGATCTCGCGATCAAACGGCTGGAGGAAAAGGGCAAGGGCATTTTGCTGCTGCACGACATCCACGCGCGAACGGTGGCGGCGTTGCCGAGAATCCTGCAGGAGCTGAAGGCGCGAGGCTTTCGCGTCGTCCACGTCGTGCCGGCAACGCCGCAAAATCCGGCGACGCCGACCGAGCCGCAGCAATGGCAGCTGCATCCGCCGACGGAAAATGTCGCGATCTCGCGCTGGCCCAAAATCCCCAATTTTGTTTTTGCCGGGACTGGGGCCCTCCCCGCCCCCGTGGCATCGGAATTCGATGGGCTGAACGACGAGTTGCTGCTGTCCGCCGAGCCGTTCGACCACGTCAAGCATCTCAGGCGTGGCACGCCGCTGCCGCGAGAGGCGCTGTGGCCGCGGCAGACGGAGCCAGCGCCCAAGAAAGCCGGCATTGCGCTGCCGGTGCCGGCGCAGAGCGTCTTCGAAATACCTGAGGGGTTGGGCACGGCGATGCTGGCGGCCGAGGCAACTTCGCGTCGCGCGGAATTATCGGCTCCCGACCATCACGAAGCGATTGCGGCCGACGCCGGCCATTCCCGGCACGCGATCCGTGGCAAGCCGGCGAGCGCCCGGCGCGTTGCCCGCCGCGCCACCCGGCCCGCGGCGCATGCCGGTCACGGCAAGCTGAAGCATCTGGTCCAGGTCCGGAAAAGAAGCGCGTGACGGCTCGGAGCCCGAAAACGTTCTAATCGGTGACGATCTTCGAGACGCAGAGCAGCACGATCATCGCCAGAAACAACAGATCGATATAGGAATTCATCTCGCCGGACCGGCGGAGCGCGCTGACGTCGCCAACGATCTGCTTGCGCGAGGCGGCCGCGTTAGGTCCCTCCGCGGCGACGGTGGCCAGACGCCTGGCTTCGAATTCCAGCCGTTCGATGCGCTGGTAGAAATAGAACGAGCGCAGCGCGGTCGCCGCCCGCATCCCGGCATAGACCAGCACCAGGATCGCGACGATCGCGCGCTGCTGATACTTTTCCAGGAAATTCAGGCTGTAATAGACCAGCGCCAGAAACACAAAATTGGAGACGAACCGATAGGCAAGGCTCAGGAATCTCATGCGGGGGTCCCCATCGGTATCAGCTCCTGGATCGAGCGCATCGGAAACATCTGGTTCGCAGGCCGGAATCGCCAGTCTGGACGGCATCTTCACGATTTTGCGCCAACGTTGTTACACTCCGGCAACGAATGCGCGTTCGGCGCCGCCGGACGCAAAGCACCGCGTATTCCCGTCCCGCTTTTTGGGCCGGAACCGCTCCGCCACGCGATTTTCCTGGTGCGCTCGGAGGGACTCGAACCCCCACGATGTTACTCACTGCCACCTCAAGGCAGCGCGTCTACCAATTC
The DNA here is from genome assembly GCA_035602495.1 of Bradyrhizobium sp. GTDB lineage: Bacteria > Pseudomonadota > Alphaproteobacteria > Rhizobiales > Xanthobacteraceae > Bradyrhizobium. The sequence goes on along the minus strand of DATNMT010000438.1, from coordinate 7,595 downwards.
CGCCACGAGCGCCTTTTGTCGTACCGGCACGGGGTTTCCGCCGCACCGGATCAGCGGCGCGGGATGTAACAAATCGGGGATGGGGGGACAAGGCCCGAAAGCCGGGCGGAACGGCTACCGGGTGCCCGGCGATTTCGGCAGCATCCGCTTGACTTCGACGGCGATCCGGTTGCGATCGACCAGCACCACGCCGCTGGCGATGGGGAGGTTGTTGGCGAGGATCTTGACCTCGTCCGCCTCGGTGGCGTCCAGTTCGATGATGGCGCCGCGGGAGAGCCGCATCACCTGATGGATGGGCATCGTCGTGGTGCCAAGCACCACCATGAGGTCGACACTGACTTTATCGAGGGTTGGCACTGGGGCGAGCGACCTGAACTGAATACATGCAAAATTGCGTGGTTTGAGATCACCACGTTATGGTTAGCCAATGGTTAATGACCGCCAAAGCCTCGATTTGACGCCGCTTTCGCAAGCCGCCGGCGGCGCGGCGGTCGAATGGCTGATTTCCGGGGCGCCGGTGCCCTATCCCGAAGCCCTGGCCGTCATGGAAGCGCGCGCGGCCGATATCGCCGCCCACCGGGCGCCCGAGCTGGCCTGGCTGTTGGAACACCCGCCGCTCTACACCTCCGGTGCCAGCGGCAAGGCCACCGACCTGCTCGACCCCCGCTTCCCGGTGTTTGCCAGCGGCCGCGGCGGGCAACTCACCTATCACGGCCCGGGCCAGCGGGTGGCCTATGTGATGCTCGATTTGAAGCGGCGGCGGCCCGACGTGCGGGCTTACGTCGCCGGTCTCGAGCAATGGATCATCCGGACGCTGGCCGCCTTCAACGTGCGCGGCGAACGGCGCGAGGACCGCGTCGGCGTCTGGGTGAAGCGGCCCGACAAGGGCGAAGGCCGTGAGGACAAGATCGCCGCCATCGGCGTGAGGCTGAAGCGTTGGGTATCGATGCACGGCATCTCGATCAATGTCGAGCCCGATCTCGCCCACTTCGAGGCCATCGTGCCCTGTGGCGTCGTCGACCCGCGCTACGGCGTCACCAGCCTCACCGATCTCGGCCATCTCGCCAGCATGGCGGAGGTCGACATCGCGCTCAGGCAGGCATTCGAGGTGGTGTTCGGCCCGGTGCAACCGCGGCTGCCGGAAGCGACGATTTGACCGTCGCCCGGGCCGTCTCGCTCAGGATCGAAACGCGACGCTCACCGCCTCGATATACAGCTTGTCGTAATCCACGGTATCCCGGAAAGACGCCGTCATGGCGGCCGATATGCTCATTTCGCAAGGCTGGGCGCGATGCGCATCTTCCACAGGTTCCAGATGCGATCGAGCACGACGAAGTTGACCGCGTCGGCCTTGGCGCCCTCCTCCGGCGTCAGAGTGTTGATGTCGCCCCCGAGCGCGACCGCTTGCGACTGCAGTCTCGCGTTGACGTCGGTGTAATAGGCCCGGAATACCGCCATTTTGACCGATGGACCCACCGTCACGTCGCCATGGCCGCGCATCAGCACCACCGCCTTGTCGCCGAGCGTCAGTGTCAAGGATTTGCCGCGCGCGGCATCGCGGACCAGCATGTCGGTCTCGCCAAAATCCTTTCGGATGTCCCAGACCGGTGCGCCCGCTGCCAGGAACGCCGCATTGTGAAACATCGCCCGCAACGGCACCTGACTCACGCCGAATGGAATGACGCCGGGAGAATGGGTGTGCACCACCGCCATCACGTCCGGCCGCGCCTTGTAGATTTCGCTGTGAATGAAGCGCTCCAGGAATACCGATCGGCCGCGGGCATCGACCGCGTTGCCGTCAGAATCGAATGCCATGATGTCGTCGGCGGTAACCAGCGCCGGCGCGAGCGAGCGCGACATCAGGAAATGGTCGGGATTTCCGGGATCGCGCGCGCTGACGTGACCAAAACCGTCGAGCACGCCGAAGTCGGCGAGGATGCGGCTGCCGATCACGATATCTTCCAGCACGGCGGCATCGCCGCCGGTAACCGCAGCGCCGGGGGTTTGGGCGCGCGCGTCCACCAGGCCAAGCAGGCCAATCGAAATGGCCAATATCATTCTCAACATCGCGGTCATGATTGCCTCCGATTTCGCCGCCGGGCCGCTCGAAGCGTCGATGCTACACCGTCGGCAGCATCGAAAACCGCTCGCCGGGCCGGCGCAGGTTCAGCGTGTCGGCGCTGGCTTCCTCGTCCTCGACGGCCTCGACCCGCGCGGTCGACGGCCCGCGCCGGCAGCGCGCGACCATTTCCGACACGATATCCGCCGGGCCGGCGAACACCGCTTCGACGCTGCCGTCCCGGCGGTTGCGCACCCAGCCTTCCAGGTTGTGATTTCTGGCCTGGTGGTCGACCCAGGCGCGGTAGCCGACGCCCTGCACCCGGCCGCGGATCGTCACCTGACGGATCGCCCGGCTCATCTATTTCCTTACGCCCAGAAATTCGCGGCTCCGCGCCTTCACCTCCGCTTCGCGCGTCAGGCGGCCCGTCAACTCGGCGGAGGCCAGCCCCTTCAACTGCTTCGGCGGCAATCCCTCACGCAGCGCCTTAAGCGTCTGGTAGACCGCCTCCGTCGCCGCGGCGAACGGCGCGTGGCCTTGCAATGCGATCCGCACCCGCTGGCCGCCGAGATAGGCAAGGTCGGACATCTCCTCCGGCGCGCCGCCCAGCACGATCGGCAGTTTTGTCACTCCCGCCATGGCCTCCAGTTCGGCCCGGGTCTTGATGCCGGTGAGGAACAACGCGTCGACGCCGGTGGCCTCATAGGCTTTGACGCGGGCGATCGCGTCCTCCAGCGAGGTGATCGACGCCGCTCCGGTGCGCGCCATTATCACGAGCGAGGGATCGCCGCGTCCGTCGAGCGCCGCCTTCATCTTGCCGACGCCCTCATCGAGCGAAATCAGCTGCGTTTTGGTTTCGCCGAAGGCTTGCGGCAGCAAAGTGTCCTCGATGGTGAGGCCGGCGGCGCCGGCGGTGTCCAGCTCCTGGACGGTGCGACGGACGTTGAGGGCGTTGCCATAGCCATGGTCGGCGTCGACCAGCACCGGCAAGGCCGCCGCGCGCGACATCCGGCGCATCTGTTCGGCAAATTCGGTCAGCGTAATCAGCGCGATATCGGGATCCCCCAACACCGCGAGCGAAGCCACCGATCCGCCGAACATGCCGAGCTTAAAACCGAGGTCCTCGGCAATGCGGATCGAAATCGCGTCATAGACCGAACCGGGGCGAACGCATGCCGATCCCGACAGGATCGAACGCAACGCCTCGCGGCGCTTTCGGAAAGCCATCGCTAATTCCTTCAATCGTTGGTGGAGCGTGCGCCCGATCGGGCGCCTCGAATCGAAGCCTGAATTCGCATTGTCATACTACGGCCATCAAACCCGGATTAAAAAAGGCATCGGTATAACACTGGTTTCGTATCGTAAAGTACAGTTCATGCCGCAACAACCAGCCACCGCGCGCGGGCTCGCAGACCGCTGGAAGGCGTTGACGCAAGCCAGACTTGAATATCTCACCAACCTGTTCGAAAGCGGGCGCTGGCGCCGCTTTTATTCCGAAGCCGATCTTCTGGAAAACATCCGGGAAGCCAAGGTCGCCGTCGAGACATGGCGCGGGCTTTCGACCGGCGAAGCCTCGCTGGACAATTCAGGTCCTTCCCTGTCCACGCTCAGCCGTCCCCAACAAAACCCGCGACGTCCGCTGCCCAACGGCTGGCTCAAGATCGTCGCGGCCGACGAGCGTAACGATGCTTGATCGCCGACCGATGCGCGAAGCCGAAGCTCTCGGCCGCGCAACGGAACGCGCCGTTTAGGCGAACTCGAGAATCAGCGCGTCGACCGCTAGCGTAGCGCCGGCGGCGGCATGGATCTTCTTGACGATGCCGTCGCGCTCGGCGCGCAGCACGTTCTGCATCTTCATCGCTTCCACCACGGCCAGCGTTTCGCCGGCCTTGACCTCCTGCCCCTCGGTGACCGCGATCGACACCACGAGCCCCGGCATCGGGCACAAGAGCCTCTTGCCGGTATCGGCCTTGGCGCCGACCGGCATCAGCCGCGCCGCGATGGCCTCGGATTCGGTGAAGACGAAGACTGGGACCTCGTAACCCTGATGCGCCAGCCGGAAACCGTTGGGGATGATGCGCACCTGCATCGCCAGGGGATGGCCGTCGACGGTGCCCTGCCAGACCGGATCGCCCGGCTTCCACGGCGAGACCAACAAATGCGGTCGGCCGGGCGCGCCGTCGGCGCCGACAAAACGCACCGCGATGCCGCCGGCTTCCCGCGCGATCGCGAGCGCGATTTCGGCGCGCTCGAGCCACACCGCGCGGCGGCGCTCGCGCTGCACCAGCCGGCCATCGAGCTGGCCGGAAATCCGCCGCTTGCGTTCGCCCAGCACATGATCGATCGCAGCGGCAACGGCGGCGAGCCGCCGCGCGACCTCGCCCTCGGGCGTGCGAACCGCAAACCCCTTTGGGAATTCTTCGGCGATAAAGCCGGTGGAAAGATTGCCCTCGCGCCAGCGCGGATGCAGCATCAAGGCCGACAGGAACGGAATGTTGTGGCGGATGCCGTCGATGTAGAAGGAATCGAGCGCGGTCGCCTGCGCCTCGATGGCCGCGGCGCGCGACGGCGCATGCGTCACCAGCTTGGCAATCATCGGATCGTAATAGATTGAGATCTCGCCGCCTTCCTGCACGCCGGTGTCGTTGCGGACGGTGATGCCGCCGACGCTGCTCTCGAGCGGCGGGCGGTACTTTGTCAGCCGCCCGATCGAGGGCAGGAAGTTGCGGAAGGGATCCTCGGCATAGACCCGCGACTCGACCGCCCAGCCTGTGAGGCGGACGTCCTTTTGCTTCAGGGACAGTTTTTCGCCCGCCGCCACCCGGATCATCTGTTCGACCAGATCGATCCCCGTGACCAGTTCGGTCACGGGATGCTCGACCTGCAGACGGGTGTTCATCTCCAGGAAATAGAAACTCTTGTCCTGGCCGGCGACGAATTCGACGGTGCCGGCGGAATCGTATTTCACGGCTTTCGCCAGCGCCACCGCCTGTTCACCCATCTGGCGGCGGGTGGTCTCGTCGAGCAGCGGCGACGGCGCTTCCTCGATCACCTTCTGATTGCGGCGCTGGATCGAGCATTCGCGCTCGCCGAGATAGATGACGTTGCCGTGCTTGTCGCCCAGCACCTGGATTTCGATGTGGCGGGGATTGACAATGAATTTCTCGATGAAAATCCGGTCGTCGCCGAACGAGGCCTTGGCCTCGGCTTTCGCAAGCCCGAACCCTTCGGCGACCTCGGACTTCGAATGCGCGATCCGCATCCCCTTGCCGCCGCCGCCGGCGGAGGCCTTTATCATGACGGGATAGCCGATCTCGTCGGCGATCTTGACCGCATGCTTCTCGTCGGTGATGACGCCGAGATGGCCCGGCACGGTCGAGACTTTTGCCTTGGCCGCCGCCTTCTTGGATTCGATCTTGTCGCCCATCGCGGCGATCGCGCCCGGGTTGGGGCCGATGAAGACGATCCCGGCCTTCTCCAGCGCGCGCGGAAAGGCTTCGCGCTCGGACAGGAACCCATAGCCGGGATGCACGGCCTCCGCGCCGGTCTTGCGGCAGGCCGCGACGATCTTCTCCATCACCAGGTAGCTCTCGGCGGCCGCCGGCGCCCCGATCAGGACCGCCTCATCCGCCATCTCGACGTGGAGCGCGTCGCGGTCGGCCTCGGAATAGACGGCAACCGTCCCGATCCCCATCCGGCGCGCAGTCTTGATGACCCGGCAGGCGATCTCGCCGCGATTTGCGATCAGAATTCGTTTGAACATGCGCTTGCTTACTTGCCGTCTTTGGGGCGGGTCCTTAACCCGCAATCTGGCACGCGGGGTCGGGCGTAACAATTCCGTCGTACAGCAAAATGCAGCGGAGGCAACGGTCTGGGAGCAATTTGTCAGCTGATTCTGCGGGCCAGCGCGCCTGGTCCTGCCGTGATGCTAACTGATCGCGGTGATCTCGGCCTTGTCCTTGCCTGCCGCGACGACATCCCCGACCGCCTTCCTCAGCAGCGCGCGCGCCAGCGGCGAGACGTGCGATATCGTGCCCTGCGCCGGATCGGCCTCGTCCTCGCCGACGATCGCAAAAGTCTGCTCGCGCCCGTCGTCGCGAACGATCGTCACGGTGCTTCCGAACTGGACGGTGGCAAGATCGGGTTCGGGGGCGACCACTTGGGCGGTGGCGCGCCGGGCGCTCCAGTAACGCAGGTCACGCCCGGCCTCCGCCAGGGCCTCCCGGTCACCCGCAGCCTGGGCTTCGCCATGGCGGCGGTGTGCGTCGTCCAGCGCGGCCACGATCAGCTCCAGCCCGTGGCGCGTGACATGGTTCGGATGCTCCGATACGGGCCGATCCGGCAGGTTCTCGACGTAATGGTCTTCGTTCACAAAGGCTCTGCTCATGCCGGAAATATGGGGATTCGCCCCTCCTTTTTAATGCCCGGTCAACGTCAAACAGAAACGGTTACCGAAGTGAAACGTTCCTGTATGTTTCCCCGAAAGAGGTTGAACCGATGGCCCAGCTTGGCCTTTTTCCGGAGCAAAATGCGGGGTCCCCCGGGACTGCGCTATCAGCGGCGTTCGCTCTACGTGATGAGCGGCGAATCCGGCGATCTGTGGCAGCACAGCATCCCTGCTGTCGAGCAGCGACGATCTTCGATCACCTTCCGGACGATGAAGGGGCGCTGAGTTCCGCCCGGCGCACTGCCCGGATCGTCCGACTTTTCCCGATCCGGCGGGCCGGCCTGGCGAACCTTGAGTTCGTTACCCCGTGGATGGAAGCTGTTTTGCCGCAGGAATCGTGGTCACGTCGCTCGCAGCATCCTGACGGGCCGGCAATTCGCCGGCGGCATCGAGCACGGGATAAGCCACCGAACAGACATGCGAGTGGATTCGCCGCAAGTCTCGCAGCACGTCGAGATGCAGGGAGGTGGTCTCGATCGTCTCGGGCCGACCCTCGCGCAGGCGGTCCAGATGCCGTTCGGTCGCCGCAAGTTCGGCATTGCGCAACAGCGCCTTCTCCGCGAGCAGCTTGCGGGCTTCATTGACGTCGCCCGACATAAAGACGCCGAACGCGATCCGTAGCGAGTCCGTCGTCCGCTTGTGGAATGCCGACAGTTCCTCCGCGCCCTCCGGCGAAAACTGGAACCTGCGCTTGATCTTCTTGGTCGCGAGCTCGCTCAAATTCTTGTCGATGATATCGCCCATGTGTTCGAGATTGATGGCGAAGGAAATGATTTCCATCGCCCGCTTTCCCTCGCGTTCGTCGAGGCTGCCGCGGGTGAGCTTGGTGACATAGAGCTTGATCGCCTCGTCGAGACTGTCGACGGCGTTGTCCATCCTGGACACCTGATCGACCAGCGCGCGGTCGTTGGTCATGATCGCGGCCATCACCTTGCGCAGCATGACCTCGACGTGATCGCCCATATGCAGGGTTTCGCGCGCGGCGTCTGCCAGGGCCAGCGACGGCGTCTCGAGCGCGCTGTCGTCGAGATACCGCGGCCGCGACGGATCGGCCTCCTGGACCCGGTCCGGAAGAAGCCGTTTGAGCAG
>DATNMT010000437.1:0-9972 GCA_035602495.1 Bradyrhizobium sp. | reverse complement strand
CGTCATGATTAGTGCCGTTCATCAGCGGCACGCGGTTAAACTGCCCCGAACCGAGTGCGGCCCCCGCCGACTGCGTCAGGATTTTGCCGTCCACCTTGGGCGACGGTGTGGGATTCTGGTGGGCGAGAATCGTAGAAACCGTGAGGCCGCGCAGGCACGCAAGCACGTCCGCCGAATTCGGCTGATCGCATCCGACGGCGTTCGCGAAATTGATTCCGGCCACCTCGCCTTGCGCCAGCGTCGGCTGCGTCAGCTGATAGGCGCCGCTCTCGACAATAGCTCGATGAAACAGTCCACTGGCCGTGGGCGAGACCACGTTGACCAACGTGCTCGATCCGCCGGCCGATTCGCCGAATATTGTCACGTTTTTCTGGTTGCCGCCGAAAGCCCTGATGTTTCGGAGCACCCAGTTCAGAGCAGCTTGCTGGTCCCCAATCCCGTAGTTGCCGGAAATCTGATCCGGAGATTCTCCCGTCAGTGCCGGGTGGGCGAGGAATCCGAGCGCCCCGAGCCGGTAGTTGATGGTTACAACAACCACACCGTGCTGCACGAGCTTAATCGGATTGTACTCGTTGCTCTCGCCGACTAAGAGCGAGCCGCCATGGATCCATACCATCACCGGACGCGCTTCGGTGTCATCGTGGTCGCCGCTACGGTCGTCGCCGCCGCGGTTGGGAGTAAAGACGTTAAGGTAAAGACAGTCCTCGGTCACTGTCGCATTGCCAAAGGGTGACAAAGGCTGCGGGCAATGATTTCCGAATTGAGTCGCGTCCTGTATAGTGACCGAGGCCCCCATCGGTTGCGGCGGCCTCCAGCGCAGGCTTCCGGTTGCCGGCTGGGCGTACCGCATTCCGAGGAACTCCCGCATCGTGCCGGTCGAGTCGATCTTGCCCTGGAACGGGCCATCCGGCGCGACTACCAGAATTGGTGAGGCGAGAGCTGGCGCACCCCACATCCCGAAGCCGAGCAACAGCGCCGAGCAGAGCGCGCTCCGCAGCGACGATCGCGGTGCCGCCGATCCTTGTACCCGTTCAAAAGCAGCGAGTATCTCTCCAAGCATGACTTCCCCCACCTGTGCCATTGTTGCGTTGCTCGACTAGTGCGGCGCCGACCTGAACCGCCCACGCTGCCGAACGTATTCTAATTTGCGCCCGAGTAAACAATAGACGACGAACATGCGAGGCACAGCAATCAGGCTGGCCTCGATTTGGCAAGGAAGTCGCCTGAGGGTCATCCGCGACCGGATCGAGCCAGCAGAAAGTCCGGCCATGTCAGCTATGCCCCGAGGAAGCAAAATAGAAGAAGCAAGATAGAAGTTGTATCGCGCGCGCAATCTCGTCGAGCGATCCTTCAACACGATCGAGCCGTGTCGGCGTATCGCCACCCGCGCAGCCGACGACCTCGCCTTCATCAAGCTGGCAGCCATCCGTATCTGGCTACGTGCCGATGCGTCCGCGCCCCAGTCAGAGCCGCCGGCTCTAGGCCTGCCGCTCCGGGGTCGCGACCACGAGACCGTCGAGTTCGTCGCTGACCTTGATCTGGCATGACAGCCGCGAATTCGGCCGCACGTCGAAGCCGAAATCCAGCATGTCCTCCTCCATCGGAGTGGGAGGACCGACCTTCTCGCGCCAGGCTTCGTCGACATAGACGTGGCAGGTGGCGCAGGCGCAGGCCCCGCCGCATTCGGCTTCGATACCGGGGACGGCGTTGCGGATCGCCGCTTCCATCACGGTCGCTCCGTTCTCGACATCGATGATGCGGGTTTCGCCGGTATGGTCGACAAAGCTGATCTTGGCCATGTGTGCTCGTACTGCCGGAAGAGGGGTCCGGGCAGTCCTATAACGGGTCGATCCGCCTAGCGCCAGCGTTCGGGGGCGAAAACCTGCGGCGCTGTTTTGCCGCTACCGCAGCGTTTTCAAGCGACGTCGAAAGAAAAGCAGGGCCCGGGATCAGGACCGGCGCAGCATCGCATCGACCGCGGCGCGCGCCTGCGCGACGGCGCCCGCGAGCTCGGCGAGCGCCTCGGACGGATCGCCGCCCTTCTGCATCACCGCTTCCAGGCGGGCGGCGGCATCGGCGACGCAAAACGCGCCGATCGCACGGGCCGAACCCTTCAACGTGTGAGCCAGCGCCAAGGCGTCGGCAGGCCGGCTTAACAGCTTGCCGATCAGGCCGGCCGATTGGGCAGCGAACATCGCCAGCACCTCGCGCTCGAGGCCGGCATCGCCGAGCGTCATGCGCTCGAGATGTGCGATATCGATCGGACCATCATCGGGAGCGAGCGGCGGCGATGGCATCCATTCAATCCGTTCCAGATGAAGCGGCATGGCGATAACCCGAACCTCCCCGCTTAACCGTTGCGGCAGCGACGGTTTCGCCAGCCAATCACAACTATGGTTAACGGAACCTTTCGCGCATGCGCCGCGAGTTCGCCTTGTTTTGGGCGAAGAGTCGCCTCAATTTGCACGCTCGGGCAAAAAATTTGTGGAACAGTAAGACCTTACGGCACTGTGCTGTTAACGATGATTAAGATTGTATTAATCGCGGGCATTTCATTCGTATCGCCTTGCCCATAGGATGTTTCGGGATGGCAGCGGACAAGCCGGGCGAAGGCTTGCGCTTTCGCGACCGGCGCAAGGCATGACACGCCCGGCTTCGAGCTTGGCGAGGGGACATTCGCGCCAGACTCTTTGGGGATGCGCAAGTAGTAAAACGAGGGCTGATACTGAACATGGCGAACAATCCCAAGAAGGTGAAAGACCCTACTGAAGTTGCGCTTTCTGCCATTCAGGAAGCCCTCAACATCAGTGACGTCTCTGCCGCCGACGATACGCGCGGTTCGATCCGCAGCGATGTGACGCCGAATTCGTCCTCGACGCCGGCTTACAGCGAGCCCGCCTTCGACACCCGCCCGAGCGCCGAGCGGCCGATGTTCGAGCCGATCGAGGAGCCGCGCCCTTCCCGCCGCGCCGCCAACGACGATCGCGAAACCATCGGACAGATCCTGCAGGCGATTCAGAAGGGCCGGCCCGCCCGCAACGTCTATACGCTTGCCACGCTTTTCGCCGGCGTCTGGATTCTCGGCGCGGCGCTGTTGACCATCAGCTTCCTGCCCTCGCTGCAGGCCGCCGTCGGTCAGGGCTCCGGCGGCACGCTGGTGCTGGCGGGTCTGGCGGCATTGTTCTTTGCACCCGTGTTGCTGTTTTATTTCCTCGCCAGCCTGTCCTGGCGCGGCCAGGAATTGCGCATGATCGCGCAGTCGATGGCGCAGGTCGCGATCCGTTTTTCGGAGCCCGAGGGCGCCGCCTCGGACTCGATGGTGACCGTCGGCCAGGCGATCCGCCGCGAAGTCGCGGCCATGGGCGACGGCGTCGAACGCGCGATCGCGCGCGCCGGCGAACTCGAAACGCTGGTCGCCAATGAAGTCTCGGCGCTCGAGCGCGCCTATAGCGACAACGAGGTGCGCATCCGCGCGCTGCTGCAGGATATCGCCCATCAGCGCGACAATCTGGTCGGCCAGGCCGAACAGGTTCGCAGCGCCATCTCCGGCGTGCAGATCGACCTGCGCCATGACATCGCGCTGATCTCGGATGCGATCGCCTCCCGCGTCGACGAGGTTGCCAAAAGCATCACCGGTGCGCTGGAAGAGCGCGGCGCCCACATCACCTCGGCGCTCAGCAACGCCGGCGACAACATGATCCTCGCGCTCGGCGAGCGCGGCGGCGACCTGCTCGATCGCCTCGAGGAAGCCAGCGCCGAGACCACGCGCGCGGTGCTCGACGCCTCGGAGCGCCTCACCACCAGCCTCAATTTCAAGACCGGCCATGTCCACGAAGAGTTCGTCGATCTCGCCGACCGCGTCCACGAGATGCTGAACGAGCGCATCGACCGCATCACCAGCGAATTCGAGCAGCGCTCCTCCACCATCGTCGACGGCATTTCCGACCGCACCGAGCAGGTCCACGACTCGCTGAAGAATTCCTCGGACTCGCTGCTGCTCGAGCTCGAGCTGCGCAGCGGCGATCTGGTGAACAAGATCGACGAATCCGGCAACCGGCTGGCGACCCGCATCCTTACCTCCGGCGACAAGGCCAGCGAAGCGCTGGACGTGACCGTGAACTCGCTGGTGGCCAAGGTGGTCAGCCAGACCGAGACCGCGCACGACACCCTCTCGCTGCAGATGAGCGCGTTCGACGATCTGGTGAAGAACCAGGGCGGCGAGCTTGCGGAAAAATTCGCGCGCGACTCCGGCACGCTCGGGGCGCTGATCACCCGCCACGTCTCGGAGTTCGACCGCACCGTCAAGACCTTCGGCGGCGAGATCGTCGAGCGCATGGGTCAGCGCACCCAGGATATCGCGGATACCCTGAAGAACTATGTCGACAATTTCGACACCCGCCTGACTTCGAACGGCGGCGAGATCACCGCTTCGCTCGACCAGCGCCTGCTGCAATTCGAGACCACGCTCGGTACCCGCGTCGCCAGTCTCGATCACGCGCTCGACACCCGGATCAAATCCTTCGACGAAACCGTCGACGGCCGCCTCAAATCGCTCGAACAGAATTTCGACGCGCGGGCGAAGTCGGTGACCGAGACCATCGACAACCGGTTCGGCTCGCTGACATCGTCGCTGACCGACGGCGCCGCGCAGGCGATCCATTCGATCGACTCGCGCCTTAACGTTTTGACCTCCTCGCTCACCGACGGCACCGCGCAGGCGATCGAGGCGGTCGACCGCCGCATCTCCAACGTGACGCAAACCATCGACGGCCGCAGCGCCCAGCTCACCGACACCATCACGGCGCGGTTCCAGGAAATCCACCAGGGCATCGAAAACAGGGTCGGCGCGGTGGCCACCGATATCGACATGCGCGTCGCGCAGTTCGAGGACCTGCTGGGTTCGCGCGTCGAAGCCGTGGCCGGCCGCATCGAGAGCAGCGGACGGCAGGCCAGCGACGGCCTGATGGCGCGCGCCGAGGAACTCTCGCTGGGCATCCGGTCCCATGTCGAGGATGCCGAGCGCTCGCTCACCAACCTCGTGGTCAATACCAGCGAGACCATTCAGACCGGCGCCCGCGCCGCGCAGCAGTCGCTGCTCGCGGCTTCCTCCGACGTCGGCGCCCAGTTGAAGCTGACCTCGGCGGAAGTCGAGGGGGCGCTGACCGCCGTCGGCACCGGTGCGGCGAACTCGATCCTGTCCAGCGCCCGCGACGCGCAATCGACGCTTGTGACGGCCTCGACAGATGCCGCCACCCAGATCAAGTCGCTGGCGGCCGAAATCGAGCGCACGCTCTCGGCGGCGGGTAACGCCACCGCGGCGACCCTTCTCGGCGGCGCGCGCGAAGTCCAGACCACGCTGGTCGCCGCGTCGTCGGATGCCGCCAACCATGTCAAGTCATTGACGGCCGACGTCCAGCGTTCACTGTCCGTCGCAGGTACCTCAACCGCCGAATCGATCGTAGCCGGCGCGCGCGAGGCGCAGTCCACGCTGGTCAACGCTTCGGCGGACGCGGTCAACCACGTCAAATCGCTGACGGCCGACGTGCAACGCTCACTGTCGATCGCAGGCACCTCCACCGCCGAGTCGATCACGGCAAGCGCGCGCGAGGCCCAGACCACGCTGGTTACCGCGTCATCGGACGCCACCAATCACGTCAAGTCGCTGGCGATCGACCTGGAACGCACCTTGACGGCGGTCGGGGCCGACACTGCCGCTTCGATTCTGAAGAGCGCGGGCGAGGCGCAAAGCTCGCTGCAGGCGACCTCGGCCGACGCCGCCGTCCAGATCAAGGCGATCTCCACCGACATCGAGCGGTCGCTCGCCACGGTCACCGCCAATACCACCGACAATATCCAGGCCAGCGCCCTCACTGCGCAGAGCGCGCTGGTGGCCGCCTCGAACGAAGTCTCCTCCAAGGTCAAGTCGACGTCGGCCGAAGTCGAGCGTTCGGTGCTCGCCGCCAGTGGCGCGTTCGGTTCGACCATGACCGGCAAGAGCGACGAAATCGTCAGCTATGTGCAGCAGCAGACCGATCGCCTGTCGCAGATCATCGATGCCAAGCGCGGATCGCTGGTCGAGGCGATCGGCGCCAAGACCAACGCGCTCACGGTCGATATCGACCGTGTCACTTCCGACGCGCTGAAATCGATCGAGACCCGCGGCCAGACCTTCTCGCAATCGATGCTGAGCCATGGCTCCGACGTCGCGCGCACCATCACCTCGGCGGGCGAGCTCGCCACCGGCGCCGTCAGCAAGTCGCTGAAGGAACTGGAGCAGTCCTCACGGGCTGCGATCGACCAGTCGCGCCAGGTCTCGATTGCTGCGGTGACCGAGATGCAGGAAACCAGCAAGATCCTGCGTACCGACACGGTCGCGCTGTTCGAGCGGCTGCGCGAAGGCAACATCCTGCTGCAGGAAGTGCTGACCGGCGCGCACGACAACCTCAATTCGCTCGAGCGTGCATTGGTGACCCGGGTGGCCGATTTCGTGTCGGCCATGAACGACGTCACCTCGCGCAACGGCACCGCGACCCAGACGCTGGAAGACCAGCTCTCCATCTTCAACTCCAAGACCACGAAGGCCCTGGAGGATCTCGGTTCGCTTTCCAGCCAGTTCGAGCAGCACGGCCAGGCACTGGTCGAGGCCGCCGCCGTGGTCGAGCAAAGCAACCGCAACACCACCGCCTCCGTCGCCGAGCGCAAATCGACGCTGGAGTCGCTGGTCACCACCATCGACCTGCGCACCGCCGATCTCGATCAGCGGCTGTCGCGCTTCACCGGTCTGCTCGACGAATCGCTGGCGGCCGCCGAGGAGCGCGCGCGCGATATTGCGCGGGTGGTGGCGGAAACCGCCGGCGCCGGGTCGGCCGCGATCAGCCGCCAGTTCGAAGCGGTTCGCTCGACGGCCGAAGAGGAACGCCGCCTGACCGTCGAGGCCATGAGCGAAATCTATCAAAACAGCACGCACGAAGCCGATGCGATGTTCAAGCAGTCCGCGGAAAAGTTCGCCACCATGGTGACGAGCATGAAGCAGATGGCGGCCGAAATGCACCACGAGCTGGAGGCCACCCGCAACGAGCTTCGCCGCGGCGTGCTGGAAATGCCGCAGGAGGCCGCCGAAAGCACCGCGCAGATGCGCAAGGTGATCGTCGACCAGATCGAGGCCCTGGCGGAACTGAACCGCATCGTCGCCCATCACGGCCGCGGGCTCGACGTGGTGAGTTCCGGCCGCGGCCAGCAACGCGAGGAGGAGCCGGTGCTGATGGCCGCCGGCGGAGGCCGCGGCGCGACGGCGCGCATGCGCGACGCCGGCAGCGCCTCGACCCTGCCGCCTCCGGACCTCGGCACGCCGCCTTCACGCCGCACCGAAGCGCCGCCGGTTTCGCCGGCAAGCTCCGACCAGGGACGCGATGGATGGCTGTCGGACCTGTTGAGCCGCAGCGATGCGCCCGGTGGCGGCCGCGAGGCTCCGCGCGGCCGCGCGCCGCAGCAGGGCGTCGCCGGCAATCCGCTGGAATCGCTGTCGCTCGACATCGGCCGGCTGATGGATCGCAACCTCGCCGCCGAGATGTGGGACCGCTATCAGCGCGGCGAGAGCAAGGCTTTCACCAAGCGGCTCTATACGCCGGCCGGCCAGAAGGCGTTCGACGAGGTCGCCCGCAAATACCGCGCCGACCGCAACTTCAAGCAGACGGTGGACCGCTACATCACCGAGTTCGAGCGCCTGCTCGACGAGGTCGCGCGCGACGAACGCGGGCCCGCGGTGCTGCGCGGCCACCTCACCTCGGAGACCGGGCTGGTCTACACCCTGCTCGCGCACGCGGCGGGCCGGCTGGGGTAAATTGCGAATAGCGAATGGCGAATAAAAACGGAGGCAGCGATGCCTCCGTTTTTGCATTCGACGCCCCGGCTCTGGCCTTGCAAGAGATTCGTATTCTGGCTATATATCCGGATATAGATGGAAGCTTGGAGGCGGGCCATGGGCAATACCGCGCAGAAGCGAGCGTTGCGGAATTATCGGAGCCGGCTGGTCAAGCGCGGCATGGCGCGATTTGAGGTTCTCGGCCTCGATGCCGACCGCGACCTGATCCGGTCCCTGGCGAAGCGGCTTGCCGAGGACGACCCCGAGGCTGCGCAAATTCGAGCGGCCGTTGGCCGGACCATCGCCGGCGACCCGCCAAAGAAGGGCGGCATCCTCGCCGCGCTGCGCCGCTCGCCGCTGGCCGGGGCCGATCTCGATCTCACCCGCTCGCGTGATTCCGGCCGCAAGGTCGACTTTTGACACGCTACCTCCTCGATACCAATATCATCAGTAATGTTACGAAGCCTGCTCCGTCGCCGGCACTTCTGGCATGGATGGCGGATCAGACCGACGGCGACCTGTTCATCTCCGCGCTAACCGTCGCAGAAATCCGGCGCGGGCTATTGGAAAAACCCAAAGGAAAGAAGCGCGCTTTGCTGGAGGCCTGGTTCGCCGGTCCGGAAGGACCGCAAGCGCTTTTCGCAGGCCGGGTACTTCCTTTCGACGAGAAAGCGGCTCTGGTCTGGGCGCGACTTATGGCCGAGGGAACGGCCAAGGGGCGACCGCGGAACGCGCTCGACATGATCATCGCGGCAGTGTCTGAGGCTAACGGTTGCCTGGTCGTGACCGACAACGAAAAAGATTTCACCGGATTGGAATACGTTAATCCGCTTCGAGTCGAGGGAGCAGACTAGCCGCTCTCAGTACGAAAAACGGAGGCAGAAATGCCTCCGTTTTTGTTTTTCAGCGCGCAGGCTATCGTCGCTACGGCCGCCGCTTCTCCGTCGCCGCTGCCGCCGCGGGAGCGGGTTTCGCTGCCTCCGCCGGCGGCGCGGCGCCGCTGTTGCCGGCGCCGAACAACAGCCGGGTCGGGTTGCGGTCGAGATTGTTCACCGCGCGGCTGATGTCGCCGAGGGTACGGCGGCCGTCGGTCATCAGGGCGCCGGATCGCTTGTCGAAATCCTCCGCCAGTTCGCGGATCGATTTCACCGCCTGAAACAGTTCGCCGCCTTCCTTGCCGCCGGCCAACGTGTTCAGCCCGAGCATCAGATTGTCGGCCTTGCTCATCGCGCCGTCGACCTTCGCCATGACGTCGTCGATCCTCTGCGAATTGCGCGCCAGCGACGAGGTGAAGGTGTCGAGGTTTCGCAGCGAATTCCTGATCGACTCCTGGTTGTCGGCGACCACCCGGTTGATGTTCTGCAGCGTCCCTCTGATCGCCTCGGTGACGTCCTGCAGCGCGTTAGGGTCTGCCGTCAGGATGGGCACGCCGTCCTCGTCGAGCGGAACGGCAGGTGCGGCCTCCTCGCCGCCCTTCAGCGAGATCGCGGCAACGCCCGTCAGGCCCTGGAATTCGAGGCCGACCAGGGTGTCTTTCCGGATCGGGGCGTTGTTCTCGACCATCGCCAGTGCGACCACACGACGCGGGTTGTCGAGTTTGACCGAGATCACCTCGCCTACCCTGATACCGTTGAAATTGACGCTGCCGCCATTGCGCAGGCCCGTGGCGGGGCCCTCGAACACGATCCGCAACGGGCTGCGCGCCTTGGTGGTGTGGAGCGACTGGAACCAGAGCACGAAGCCGAACGCCGCGGCAATCACCGCCAGCGTGAACGACCCGATCAGCACGAAGTTCGCCCGCGTTTCCATGAACTCGACTCCGACCTAGCCCATGACCGCGCGGGCGCGCTTGCCGTGGAAATAGGCCCTCAACCAGGGATGCTGCGAGGCCTGCATGTCGGCCATCGATCCGGCGGCAATGATCTTACCGTTCCCTAAAACGGCAATGCGGTCGCATGCGGTATAAAGGCTGTCCAGATCGTGCGTTACCATGAAAACGGTCAGCCCCAAAGTACGCTGCAGGGTCCGCACCAGTTCGTCGAAGTCGCCGGCGCCGATCGGGTCCAGCCCGGAGGTCGGCTCGTCGAGGAACACCAGCTCCGGATCGAGCG
>DATNMT010000412.1:0-7981 GCA_035602495.1 Bradyrhizobium sp. | reverse complement strand
ATAAGTCATCGCGCCATAGCGCCCGGCGAGATCGCAGATCCTCGACAGCGGCGCGATGTCGCCGTCCATCGAATAAAGGCTCTCGCAGGCGATCAGTTTCGGTCGGTCGGGGCCGGCGGCGCGCAGCAATTCTTCCAGATGCGCCATGTCGCTGTGGCGGAACACGTGGCGCTCGCAAGCAGACTGGCGGATGCCTTCGATCATCGAATTGTGGTTGAGCGCGTCCGACAGGATCAACAAGTTCGGGATCAGCTTGCCGATGGTGGCAATCCCGGTCTGGTTCGAAACATAGCCCGAGGTGAACAACAGCGCGGCTTGCTTGCCGTGGAGATCGGCCAGCTCCTGCTCGAGCTGAACCAGCGGATGATGGGTGCCGGCGATGTTGCGGGTGCCGCCGGCGCCGGTGCCGACCCGGGTCGCGGTCTCGACCATGGCGCCGACCACTTTCGGGTGCTGTCCCATACCGAGATAGTCGTTGGAGCACCAGATCACGACGCTGCGCGCGCCCTTCGGGGAATGCCAGATCGCGTGCGGAAACCGGCCGGCGATGCGCTCGAGATCGGCGAAAACCCGGTAGCGCCGCTCGTCATGCAGGCGGTTGAGGGCGGCACTGAAGAACTGGCTGTAATCCATCGCAAGACCCGAAACGGAGCGCAACGCCGGAATGGCGAGAGCCTTTTTAGAGCGTTTCCAGGATTGATGTCGAGCCGGAATCGGGGATCGAACTGTCCGTAAGATGAAGGGCGGGTTGCTTCCAGCGCGCACCAAAACTTGATCCCGATCAACACGCTAACCGCACGGCCGATTCTTGCAGAGGCTACCGCACCCGACCGCTGATCGATTCCCTGCCACCCCGCGCTAGATATCGTGAGCCGGGTCGCCATCGTGCGCCCCGATCGATCGCCAAGACCTGGAAACATTTGAACCTATTTCTGACGAAATGAAACATTTGTTGCAAATTTGCCCTTTCCGATCTAGCCTGCGCGGACGCGCGGCGGTCCGGAGATCAAGTCTTGGCGATGAAGCAACTGCTGGTGGAGATGACGGCGGGCTTCGACGAACTGTCGCCGCAGCTAAAGGAAGCGGCGCGATGGGTGATCGACCATCCTGCCGATGTCGCGCTGCTCACCATGCGCGAGCAGGCGCGGCGCGCCGGGATTCCGCCGGCGACACTGACGCGGCTGGCGCAGCGCTTCAAGCTGAAGGGCTATGACGAAATCCGAAGGCTCTCGGCCGAAGCGGTGCGTGAACGCCCGGACAGCTATCGCGGGCGCGCCGAGGAGCTGTTGCAGCGGCGCGACAGCGAGGGCGATGCGGCGCTGATCCAGGACATTTTTTCCTCGCTGAGCCGTCACCTGCGGGAGCTCTCGAAGCCTGCGGTGGTCGATCGGTTCCGGGCGGCGGCGGATATCATCGCGAAATCCAGACGGGTGTTCTGTCTCGGCCTGCGCTCGACATTTTCGGTTGCCTACAGCTTCCACTATGCGCGCGCGCTGTTCGGCGCCGAGTCGGTGCTGGTCGACGGTCCCGGCGGCATCGCCACCGACGCGCTGCGGACAATCGGGCCGGCCGATGTACTGCTGGCGATCTCGGTCAAACCCTACACGCGTCAAACCCTGCAGGCCGTGCGCTACGCCGACAAACGCGGGGCGCGGGTCATTGCCGTGACCGACAGCGAGGTCTCGCCGCTGGCCATGCTCGCCCGGGAGACGCTGGTCGTGGGTACCGAAACGCCCTCGTTCTTTCACACCATGGCGCCGGCCTTCGCCGCGATCGAGTGCCTGACCGCGCTGGTCGCCGCGCGCCGCGGAAGCGAGACCCTGAAGTCGCTGGCCGCCAGCGAGGCGCAGCTCGAGGCCTTCGACACCTACGTCATGACAACCAGGAAACGGACAAAACGATCGTGACCCACGTCCTGCACCGGCAGATCAACCACATCTATCCGGTCGCGGCGAGCGCGAGCGGCATCAACATCCGCGATACCGCGGGCAAGGACTATATCGACGCCTCCGGCGGCGCCGCGGTGTCCTGTCTCGGCCATTCGCACCCCGACGTGATCGCCGCCATGCGCGCGCAGCTCGACAGGTTCGAATACGCCCACACCAGTTTCTTCACCTCGCAGGCGGCCGAGGAGCTTGCCGACGACCTGGTCGCGCACGCGCCCGCAGGTCTCTCCCATGCGTTCTTCGTCAGCGGCGGGTCGGAGGCGATCGAGGCGGCGCTGAAACTGGCGCGACAATATTTCGTCGAGCGCGGCGAGCCGCGGCGGCGTTATCTGATCGCGCGGCGCCAGAGCTATCACGGCGTCACGCTGGGCGCGCTCGCCGTCGGCGGCCGCGAATGGCAGCGCCGGTCGTTTGCGCCGCTGTTGATCGAAACCCACCACGTATCGCCGGTCTACGAATACCGCGAGCGCCTTGCCGACGAGACGCCGGAGGCCTATGGCGAACGGCTGGCGCGCGAACTCGACGTCAAGATCGCCGAACTCGGCAGCAAGAACGTGCTCGCCTTCGTCGCCGAAACCGTGGTCGGCGCCACCATGGGCGCGGTGCCGGCGGTGCCGGGCTATTTCAAGCGGGTGCGCGAGATCTGCGACCGCTATGGAATCCTGCTGATCCTCGACGAGGTGATGTGCGGGATGGGCCGTACCGGCACCCTGCATGCCTGCGAGCAGGAAGGCGTCAGCCCGGACATCCTGGCGATCGCCAAGGGGCTCGGCGGCGGCTATGCGCCGGTCGGCGCCATACTGATGCAGGAGCGCATCTTCAAGACCATCGCCGAAGGCTCGGGCGCGTTCCAGCACAGCCACACCTATACCGGACATCCGCTCGCCTGCGCCGCGGCCCTTGCCGTGCAACAGGTGATGCGCCGCGACGATCTGCTCGCCAATGTCCGCCGCCAGGGCGCGCATCTGGCGCGGCGGCTGCAGGAACGCTTCGGCAATCATCCCTTCGTCGGCAATGTGCGCGGCCGCGGCCTGTTTCAGGGGCTCGAGATCGTGGCCGACCGCGGCACCAAGCAGCCGTTCGATCCGCTGCGCAAGATGCATGCGCAGATCAAGCGCGAGGCGATGGCGCGCGGACTGATGGTTTATCCGATGGGGGGGACGGTCGATGGCGCGCAGGGCGACCACGTGCTGCTGGCGCCGCCTTTCATCGTCAACGAAGCGGATGTGGATTTGATCGTCGAACGTCTCGGCGATGCGGTCGATGCGGCGCTCGCAACGACCGGGTGAGGCCGGCGCCGGGCCGCGTCGGCCGAGAGGCGGGACTCCATAGAGGGATAAAGACGCCATGACGAAACTCATCAGCGGTCTTGCGGCCTTGGGTCTGGCATTTACGCTGGGGTCGGCGGCCTCCGCGCAAAGCCTCGGTCCGACGCTGCAGAAGATCAAGGATTCCGGCACCATTACGATCGGCAACCGCGACTCCTCGGTGCCGTTCTCCTACCTCGACAACAACCAGAAGCCGATCGGCTTTTCGCTCGAGCTGTGCGACCTGGTGGTGGCGAAGGTGAAAGCCAAGCTGGCGTTGCCCGGCCTCAAGGTCGCCTATCAAGCCGTCAATTCGTCGAACCGGATTCCGTTGGTCAAGAACGGCACGGTCGATATCGAATGCGGCTCGACCGCCAATACCATCCAGCGTCAGGAGGAAGTCACCTATTCGGTGATCTTCTACGCGCCGCAGTTCAAATGGATTGCGCTGAAGTCCTCCGGCCTGAAGACCACCGACGATCTCAAAGGCAAGACGGTGGCCGTCACCCAGGGCACCAACACCTCGCAGTTCGTGGCCAAGCTCAATACCGACAAGGGCCTTGGCATGAAGATCCTGCAGGGCAAGGATCACGCCGAATCCTTCCTGCTGGTCGAGACCGGCCGCGCCGCGGCCTTCATGGAAGACGACATCCTTCTTGCCGGCCTCAAGGCGACGGCCACCTCGCCCGACAATTTCGCCTTCCTAACCGATGCGTTCCCGAGCGATCCCTACGGCGTGATGATGGCGAAGGGCGATCCCGAATTCAAACGGCTGGTCGATGACGCGCTCACCGAAGCGATGAAATCGGGCCTCTACGACAAGCTCTACACCAAATGGTTCGAGAGCCCGATCCCGCCGAAGAACATCAACCTGAATTTCCCGCAATCGGACAAGCTCAAGGAGCTGGTCAAGGTCCCGAGCGACAAGGCCAACGGCCAGTGACAAGCCACATGCGGCGCGTCGACCTGTCCTTTCTCCCTCTCCCCGCTCTTCGCGGGGAGAGGGTTGGGGTGAGGGGCTGCCTCCACGAATGCGGAGCCAGAACGTATGCGGAGCCTCCCCCTCACCCGGATTCGCGCTGTCGCGCGAATCCGACCTCTCCCCGCAAGCGGGGCGAGGTGGATCCGAGCCGTGCGCCGGTTCAACTAGGGGCACCTTAGAAGGGGTCGCCATGTCCTTGCTGTTCGAGCCAACCCCCGACGGCGCAGGACGATATCTCGACTGGATCGTGAGCGGCCTCGGCTGGATGCTCTCGCTGGCGCTCGGCGCCTGGACCATTGCGCTCGTGGTCGGCACCCTGATCGGCGTCGCCCGCACTTTGCCGAAGGGAATCCTGCCCCGGCTCGGGCGGGTCTATGTCGAGACCTTCCGGAACATTCCGCTGCTGGTGCAGATGTTCTTCTGGTACTTCGTGCTTCCCGAGCTGCTGCCGGTTCGCATCGGCATGGCGATCAAGCAGATGGACCCGCCGTGGGGCAGCTTCGTGCCGGCGCTGATCTGCCTTGGCCTGTTCACCGCCGCACGGATCGCCGAGCAGGTCCGCGCCGGGCTGCAGGCGCTGCCGCGGGGACAGACCGACGCCGCCTTCGCCCTCGGCTTCGCGCGGGCCGGCATGTACCGGCTGATCCTGTTGCCGCAGGCGTTCCGGATCATCCTGCCGACGCTCACCAACGAGTTCATGACCATCTTCAAGAACACCTCGGTGGCGCTGACCATCGGGCTGGTGGAGCTGACCGCGACCGCGCGCGAGATCAACGAAAACACCTTCCGCACCTTCGAGGCGTTCGGCGTGGTGACGATCGTCTATCTCGTGATCGCGCTTCTCGCCTGGCAGATCATGCACCGGATCGAGCAGGCGGCGCAGTTGCCAAGTCTCGCCAGCGGGAAGTCGCGGCCATGATGGTCGACCTTTCCGCCATCGTCTCGGCAGGGCCCTATCTGATGCAGGGCCTCTGGTTCACGCTGCAGATCACGCTGGTCGGTGTCGCCGGCGGCATCGTTTTCGGCAGCCTGCTTGCGGTGGCGCGACTGTCGCACAACCGGCTGGTCGCGATGCTGGCGACGGCCTATGTCAACCTGATGCGCTCGATCCCGCTGATCCTGGTGATCTTCTGGGTGTTCTTTCTGGTTCCCTGGGCGATCGGATGGCTGACGCGCAGCGGCCGCCCGGTCGCGGTCGGGGCCTCGCTGACGATCTTCGTCACCTTCGTGCTGTTCGAGGCGGCCTATTACGCCGAGATCGTGCGCGCCGGCTTCCGCTCGATCTCGCCCGGCCAGTATTCGGCCTGCGACGCGCTCGGGCTCTCCAAATTCCACGCCTACATCTACATCTTGTTTCCGCAGGCGATCCGCGCCGTGCTGCCGATCCTGTTGACCCAGACCATCGTGCTGTTCCAGGACACTTCGCTGGTCTACGTGATCTCGGCAACCGACCTGTTGGGAGCCGCGACCAAGATCGCCCAGCGCGACGGCCGGCTGGTCGAGATGTACCTCACCGTCGGCGTCATCTATTTTCTGATCTGCTATGCCGCTTCGCAGCTCGTCAAGCAGTTGCAGCGCCGCCTCGCCTTCGGGGTCCGGTGATGATCGAGATCGACAATATCTCAAAATCGTATGGATCGTTCCAGGTCTTGAAAAACTGCTCGGCCAGCATCGCCCGCGGCGAAGTCGTGGTGATCTGCGGTCCCTCAGGCTCCGGCAAGAGCACCCTGATCAAGACCGTGAACGGGCTCGAGGGCATCGACGCCGGTGAGATCAGTGTCGGCGGCTTTCGGCTGGCGCCGGGCGTCAGCAACGTCGCAGCCTTGCGCCGGTCGGTCGGCATGGTGTTCCAGAGTTTTGAGTTGTTCCCCCATCTGACCGTGCTGAGCAACGTCACCATCGCGCAAACCAAGGTGCTGAAGCGATCGAAGGCCGCAGCGGAGGAGAAAGCGCGATCGTTGCTGGCGCGGGTCGGGCTATCCGCTCATATTGCAAAACATCCGGCGCAGCTGTCGGGCGGCCAGCAGCAGCGCGTGGCGATCGCCCGCGCGCTGGCGCTCGATCCCGAGGTCATGCTGTTCGACGAGCCGACCTCGGCGCTCGACCCGGAAATGGTCAACGAGGTTCTTGACGTCATGACCGGATTGGCCCGGCAGGGCATGACCATGGTGTGCGTCACCCACGAGATGGGTTTTGCCAGGAGCGTCGCGAACCGCGTGCTGTTCATGGACGGCGGCGAGATCGTCGAGACCGCTGAAGCAACGAAATTCTTCGACGACCCGCGGACGGATCGCGCGAAAGCCTTCCTTGCGAAGATCCTCAAGCATTGAGCGCCGCGGTCGGCGGATCGTCATGAGGCGGACCGCGTCCCCGCTCGTTCGTCCTAGCTAAAGGCGAGGCACCATCCCGATCCACGCAGCCAGCAACGCTCTTCGGGAACCTCCTGTTCGCGATAGAGGCGGGTGACCTCCTGCCAGCCTCCCTTCGCAAAAGCTTCGGCCAGCGCGCGTTCCGACGCCTCGTCGCGGCTCCCGGCGCAGGGAAAGATCGCTACCGCCGAAATCCACTTCGCAAGATAGTCGTCACCGCGCCGCTCGATCCGAAACACCGCGCCGGCACTCGCCAATCGCTCCAGCGAGTTTGCCCCAAAGCCCCGGTCCGAGGTCATCGGCAGGATCAGGCGCCCGCCATCGGCGAGGCGATCGAGCCAGTTTTGCGCCGGCCGCGTGCAGCCGGCATTGACGTAGATGACGTCGGCTTCGTCGAACGAAGCCAAAGCGCCGTCGCCTTCGATGATTTCGACGTTGGGGTAGCCTGCGAAATTGGCGTTGGCGCGCGCGGCGAGTTCCGGCTCATATTCTATTCCGGTAACCCGGCCGGATGATCCCACGAGGTGGGCCAGGATGGCGGTGTAATAACCGGTGCCGGTTCCGATATGCACGACGTGGTCGCCCGCGGCCACCGATGCCTGGTGAATCAGGTGCGCATGCAACGACGGTTGTCCGTTGTTGAGGCGCCGTTCCGGCAGAATGCCGACCAGATCATCGGTGTACAGATAAACCGGATCGGCGTCGGGCGTGGTGACGTAATCCCGGAACCAGCGCATGATCGGCCACGGCCCGGTCCCCAGAAAGGCCTCGCGGCGTATGGCGCCGAGCGCGGCGCAGAGACGCACATCATCATCGACCCGCGCGGCGGCGAGAATCTGTTTGGCGTAGGCCGCCCGGATGATGCTGAGTTCGCCTTGCCGGTCCATCCGACCCTTTCGCCCACGCCAGGCCAATGCTAGGGTGGTGTGTGATTCAACACAACTGGGTGTGTGAAATAGCACAAGACCCTGAAGAGGCCAAATGAAAAAGCGGCTTTATCCGGCGGTGCTGGAGCGCGGTCCGAAGGGCACGTTCGGCGCCTGGTTTCCGGATTTTCCCGGCTGCGTCGCCGGCGGAAGATCTCAGGAGGAGGCGATCGAGAGGGCGGAGAACGCGCTGGCGCAAACAGTCGATCAGCTGTTCGAGCAGGGCAGGTCGCTTCCCGAGCCGACGCCGATCGAGCGCATCGCGCCTCCAAAGGGCTGCGACGTCGTGGCCTATTTCATTGTCGGCGTAGACCCGCCGGATCCGTCGGAACGGGTGAACGTCTATTTGCCGAAAAGCCTGATCGCCCAGGTCGACCGGCGCGCGGCCGAGCTCGGCATGAGCCGCTCCAGCTTTTTCGGGCTCGCGGCCACCACGGCGCTGATCCACTTT
>DATNMT010000404.1:0-4620 GCA_035602495.1 Bradyrhizobium sp. | reverse complement strand
GGCTCGATGCCGGCCCGCTCAAGGGCTGCCTTGATGGCGACGGCGCCGAGATCGTGGGCCGGCATGGTGGCGAACGCACCGTTGAAACTTCCGACCGGGGTGCGGGCGGCGCTGACGATGACGACATCGTCTGACATGGACATCTCCTGATGTTGTTCTTGGGGCTTGAGGGTCTTGG
This sequence comes from Bradyrhizobium sp., assembly GCA_035602495.1. GTDB lineage: Bacteria > Pseudomonadota > Alphaproteobacteria > Rhizobiales > Xanthobacteraceae > Bradyrhizobium. The sequence goes on along the minus strand of DATNMT010000404.1, from coordinate 4,442 downwards.
AAAGCGGGCGCCGGATTGGCAGGCCAGTCTCTCCCCTCATCCTGTTAAGGTAGTTGAGGCATGTCAATCGGCGTCGGGCCGAAATTACGCCGCGGCGCATCTAAAATAACGTTCTTGGCAGTTTCCTGAGCAGTGCCTATGCTTTGGAATTAACCGTGCCGCACAAAACGGTAGCGGAACCGCATTGAAAATGCTTACTTTGTTGCGTTGCGTTGCTCGTTAGCCCTTCGGCGGCGCCGTTGGGTTCCCGTCCTCGGTGTGCATGTGTGAACCCATGGCGAAATCAGACCAACCTACAACGATCAAAAAATACGCAAACCGGAGGCTCTATAATACCGGTACCAGCACCTATGTGACGCTCGAGGATCTCGCAGCGATGGTGAAGGACGGCGAGGATTTCCTCGTCTATGACGCCAAGACCGGCGACGACATTACACGGTCAGTGCTGGCGCAGATCATCTTCGAACAGGAAAACAAGGCCGGGCAAAATCTGTTGCCGACCACGTTCCTGCGCCAGCTGATCCGGTTCTACGGCGACAGCATGCAGATGGTGGTGCCGAAATATCTCGAACAGTCGATCGACACGCTGACGCGCGAGCAGGAAAAATTCCGCAAGCAGCTCACCAACACCTTCTCGGGCACGCCCTTTGCGCCGCTCGAAGAACATGTTCGCCGCAACATGGAATTGTTCCAGCAGACCTTCTCGATGTTCAAGCCGTTCGTGCCGCCGCGCGGTGGGGTCGCGGTCAACGACTCGGAAAAGGTGCCGGAGCCGGCCGCGGAGGAAGACAATATCGACGATCTGCGCCGGCAAATGAAAGACATGCAGGAACGCCTCGAGCGGATGTCGAAAGAGCCGAAGAAGGAAGAGTGATTTTCGTCGCCCCTGCGACCCGTCTACGCCAAGGCTTCGCCGGGGGTCATGACGGTGGGGCGCCGAAGCTTTAGCGAAGGCGCCAAGCAGGGGCCCATAACCACCAGCGGTAGTGGTCGCACGAAAGCCGTCGAACAGCGTCTCTCAACACAAGCGACACGGCGTATGGGTCCCTGCGTTCGCAGGGACGACAGCTTAACTCGCCGCCGGCAAGACCGCCTCTACCGGACCCCATGGCCGCCGCGAGGAGGCGAGCCCGATCAGCCGCCCCTGAATGTAGTCGCAGCCCCAGTCGCGCAGCATCACCGCCGACTCGTCGTCCTGGACCCATTCCGCCACCGTCTTGATATCGAGCCGCCGCGCCAGGTCGATCAGCGTCTGCACGAAGGCGCGATCGTCCGCCGAGCGCGCGATGTTCTGCACGAAGGCGCCATCGATTTTGACAATGTCGACGCCGAGCTTGCGCAAATTGCGGAAGGAGGTGTAGCCGGCGCCGAAATCGTCGATCGCGATCCGGCTGCCGAAATTCTTCAACCGCGTGACGAAGCCCCTGAGATCGTCGATATCCTGGATCGCCACGGTTTCGGTGATCTCGACGATCAGCCGTTCGGCGACGCCCGGATGGGCGCGCATCAGCGATTCGATCGAGGCCCACCAGTCGGGGTCCATCGTGGTATCGGGCGAGATGTTGAGGCTGAGCTGTACGCTGGGTGCGGCGGCGAGTTCCGCCACCACCAGTTCGAGCACGCGGTGATCGACCAGCCGGATCAGGCCGAGCCGTTCCGCCACCGGAACGATGTCCGGCGCCAGCAGCACCTGGCCGTCATCCTGCTCCATGCGGATCAGGCATTCATAGAATGCCGTATCGCGCGAACGCGCCTCCTCCACCGGCTCGAACGCCATCGCGATCCGGCGCTCGTTGAGCGCAGTGACGATCTCGTCGGTGACGCGGATATTGACGCGGCGCTGGGCGTCGCGCTCGACATTCGGACGCCACAGCGAGAACGATCCGGCGCGGCGGCGCTTTGCGCCGTCGAGGGTTTCATGGGCGCGGTTGATGGCCTCGTTGGCGTTGCGGGCATGCCGCGGCACGGTGACCGCGCCGATCGAGACGGTGACCGAGACCGGACCGGATTGGGTCGGCACCACCTCATCGCGAATACCGGCGAGAAACCGCTCGGCGGCCACGTTCATGTCGTCGATCGTGCAGTTCTTCAGGATCAGCCCGAATTTGTTGCCGGAGAACCGCCCCAGCACGTCGCCGCCACGCAGCCGCGAACGAATCCGCTTCGCCACTTCCGAGATCACGGCATCGGCGACATCGAAGCCGAAGGCGTCGTTGATGCGCGCGAGGTGATCGATGCCGATCAGCAGGAAGGCGCAGGAGGTACGGAAGCGCGACGCCTCCTCGATCGCCTCGGCCAGCGCGGCGACCAGATGGGTGCGGTTGAGTTCGCCGGTCAGGGGATCGTGGCGCGACAGCTTTAACAGCTGCTCGTCGCGGGCGTGGCGCTCATTGTTGATGCGCACGATGCCCTGCGCGCGCGCCGGCCTGCCGTCCGGACCGGCGAACCAGCAGCCGGTTTCCTCGATCCACAGCACCGGCTCGGAGGTCGAGGTGCGCACGCCATATTCGAGTCTGTACGGCACGCTCTCGCCGCCGCGCGCCGGCGGCGAATTGGAAAGCGCATCGGAACGCACCGAACGCGTCGGCTCGATCAGCCTGGAAAATTCCGCGCCGCTCGCCAGCGACGCTGCCGGGATGTCGGAGAACACCGCATTGGCGTGATCGCTCCAGGTCATCGCGTCGGTCGCGATGTCCCAGACGAAGGCGGCCTGGCCGAGCGAAGCCAGGATGGTCGAAGCTTTCGGGAGCGCGAATGTCACGGGCGCCTCGTTTCGGGACACTGCCGGGTGATTCCCGGCCTCGAGGATAGTGTCTCTTCCGCCCAACCCTAGGTAAAGTTCATAAATAATTCGGAAACCACGTTGCCCGGTCGCCGGGAACCAAACGGGTCCAAGCGGCATGGTCCTTGCGACAAAGAGATCGAAGCGGCACCCACCGTCCCAAAATGCGACAGTTTTACCGGATTTCGATTTACGATGTTAAACAGCGGCCAACCAGAACAGATGGCGGATGCCGGCGTCATAGCCGGCGAAAAGCCCGCCTGCGTTGCGCTGGTGCCGGTGGTGCCGAGCCTGCAATGGTCGCGGGTGCCGGACCAGCCGATGTCGCGGGCCGACTTTGTGACGCAGCTGATCGCGACCGCCGAATACGCGCCGCAGACCCGCAGCCTGCGGCGGGCGAGCTCGGCCGATGCGCGCGCCGCCTATGGCGCGCACCATCCCAAGCCGTTCGGCGCCGGCGGCCGGACCCGGCAGACCATCTAATTCGGCGATAGAGCCAGTTCAGCCAATCAGCGCGACGGTGTTTCCGGCGTGGGCGGCGTGCCTTCGCTGGGCTGCAATCCAGGAGACGCCACCTCCGGCGAGGGTCGCGCGGGCGCGGCCTCGGCGGGCACGACTTTCGGCTCGGGACGATCCGGCACGGATTCGGCGACCGAGGCGGCTTCCGGCGCCGATGGCGACGGTGTTACCGCAGCCGGCGCATCGAATTGAGGCTCGGGAGCGTGGGCGGGCGCAGGCGCGGCCCGCCTTGAAGCGGCAGCAATTGCCGTCACCGGTCCGCGCCGCGTGCGCAAGGCGATCCCCGACAGGAAATCCACCAGCGACAGCAGCGCCAGCAGGAAAAAGGTCGAGGTGGCAAACCGCGGCCACAGCACGAATTCGGCGGCCGCGGCGCCGAACACGATCAGCGACAACAGATGATCGGTGAGGAATTTCGCGCCGGGACGCGCGCCCTTGATGACCTCGAGCAGCAGCAGGACAATGCCGAGCGCCAACAGGATGTCGCTCAGATTGACCTGCCATTCGGCGCCCGACATCAGCGTCAGCCGCAGCAGCGGCTCGGCCAGCGTCACGCCGGGCATCAGAAAGACGATGATGTTGTAGACCGCGAGCGGAATCAGAAGCAGCGGGAAACCGACCATGGACATCGGCGGGGGCCTTCTCGTTCAAGCAAGTGCGAACCAACGGTGCGCGGCAGCAAGCCTGTTATCTCACTCGTTGGCTGAATTCGGGCAGAACCTGCCCGTCGCGTGGGTCCCGGCTCTGCGTCGGGTCAGCTCGTGCCGCGCCGCGTCCGGGACACGAACTCCGGGGTCCAATAGCTGACGTCAGGATTCCTTCTTGGCCTTCAGAACCTGGCGGCCCTTGTACATGCCGGTCTTCAGGTCGAGGTGATGCGGACGGCGCAATTCGCCGGAATCCTTGTCCTCGGCATAGGTCGGCTTCTTCAGCGCGTCCGCCGAGCGGCGCATGCCACGCCGCGAGGGCGATGTTTTTCTTCTGGGAACGGCCATGTCGTGTCCTCTAGGGGTGTTGTTGGAGGCATCGTCCGAAAAACGGACGGCTGAAGCGTTTTTGGCGCCAGCTGAGATGCCGATAAGGCCGCGCTTATAGAGGATGGGCCGCCGCAAAGCTAGGGTGGTGGGCGGCTAAAATATCT
>DATNMT010000380.1:0-20366 GCA_035602495.1 Bradyrhizobium sp. | reverse complement strand
CACGGGTCGCCGATGGCGATCTCGCCGTCGCCGCCGACAAGCCATCACGGGTGACGTTGTCGCCGCAGCCCGGCCGCTATCGTCTCGACGTCAAATCGACCGACGCCGACGGGCCGCTGACATCGGTGCAGTTCGATGTCGGCTGGTATTCCGACGGCAGCGCCGACACGCCCGATCTGTTGGAAACCTCGATCGACAAGCCGGAATATGCATCGGGCGACACCATGGTGGTGTCGGTCAATGCGCGTTCGGCGGGAAAGCTCACCATCAACGTGCTGGGCGACCGGCTGCTGACCACGCAAACCGTCGACGTGAAGGAAGGCACCGCGCAGGTCAAAATTCCCGTCGGCAAGGATTGGGGCACCGGCGCCTATGTGGTGGCGACGCTGCGCCGCCCGCTCGACGCGGCCGCCCTGCGGATGCCGGGCCGCGCCATCGGCGTGAGATGGTTCGGCATCGACAAGAACGCGCGCACGCTGCAGGTGAACCTGTCGCCGCCGGCGTTGGTCCGCCCGAACTCCACGCTGAAACTGCCGGTCAGGCTCGGCGGCCTCAACCCCGGCGAGGACGCCAAGATCGTCGTCGCCGCGGTCGATGTCGGCATTCTCAACCTGACCAATTACAAGCCGCCGGCGCCGGACAGTTACTATCTCGGTCAGCGCCAGCTGATGGCGGAAATCCGCGACCTCTACGGGCAACTGATCGACGGCATGCAGGGCACTCGCGGCCAGCTCAAGACCGGTGGCGATGCCGCCGGCGCCGAGTTGCAGGGCAGCCCGCCGACGCAAAAACCGCTGGCGCTCTATTCCGGCATCGTCACGGTCGCCGCCGACGGCAGCGCCGAGATCAGCTTCGAGATTCCGGAATTTTCCGGCACCGCGCGCGTCATGGCGGTGGCCTGGACCGCGACCAAACTCGGCCGCGCCACCACAGATGTCACGGTGCGCGATCCCGTGGTACTGACCGCGACCTTGCCGCGCTTCCTGCTCAATGGCGATCGCGGCACCGTGAGTTTCGATCTCGACAATGTCGAGGGCGCGCCCGGCGATTACGCGATCGACGTCAAGGCATCGGGCCCGGTGAAGGTGACGGGTGATCCTTCCACCACCGTAAAGCTCGCGGCCAAGCAGCGCACCTCGATGGCGCTTTCGATCGATGCCGGCGGCGCCGGCACCGCGAACCTCGACGTCGACATCAAGGGACCGAACGGGCTGAGCCTGGCCCGGCATTACGCGCTCGAGGTCAAGCCGGCGACGCAAATCCTGGCGCGCCGCTCGATCCGGACCCTGGCCAAAGGCGAGAGCCTGACGCTGACCTCCGACATGTTCTCGGATCTGGTGTCCGGCACCGGCGGCGTCTCGCTGTCCGTCAGTCAGTCCACCGCGCTCGATTCCGCGACCATCCTGAAGGCGCTCGATCGTTACCCGCACGGCTGTTCGGAGCAGATCACCAGCCGCGCCATGCCGCTGCTCTATGTCAACGAACTGGCGGCCGGCGCCCATCTGGCTGTCGATACCGAGGTCGATCAACGCATCAAGGACGCCATCGAGCGGCTGTTGGCACGCGAGGGGTCCAACGGCTCGTTCGGCCTGTGGTCGGCGGGCGGCGATGACGCCTGGCTTGATGCCTATGTGACGGACTTCCTGACCCGGGCTCGCGAAAAGGGATTTTCGGTGCCGGATGTCTTGTTCAAGAATGCGCTCGACCGCATCCGCAATTCCGTGGTCAACGCCAACGAGCCTGAGAAGGACGGCGGCCGCAATCTCGCTTACGGGCTCTATGTGCTGGCCCGCAATGGCGCGGCCCCGATCGGCGATCTGCGTTATCTCGCCGACACCAAGCTGAACAATCTGGCGACGCCGATCGCCAAATCGCAACTGGCGGCGGCGCTGGCGCTGGTTGGCGACAAGGGCAGGGCGGAGCGGGTCTATGCCGCGGCGCTCGACAGCCTCGCGCCGAAACCGGTGCTGGAGTTCGGCCGCGTCGACTACGGCAGCGCGCTGCGCGATGCCGCGGCGCTGGTATCGCTTGCCAGCGAAGGCAATGCGCCGCCGGCGACGCTGACGCAGGCGGTGGCGCGCGTCGAAGTGGCACGCGGGCTGACGCCCTACACCTCGACCCAGGAGAATGCCTGGCTGGTGCTGGCCTCGCGGGCGCTTTCGAAGGAGACCATGAGCCTCGATCTCAATGGCGATGCCATCAAGACCGCGCTCTATCGCAGCTACAAGGCCGACGCGATGGCCGGCAAGCCGGTCAAGATCACCAATACCGGCGATGCGCCGGTGCAGGCGGTGGTCTCGGTCTCCGGCTCGCCGATTACGCCGGAGCCAGCGGCATCGAACGGCTTTGTCATCGAGCGCAATTATTTCACGCTCGACGGCAAGCCGGCCGATGTGACCAGGGCGAAGCAGAACGACCGCTTCGCGGTGGTGCTGAGGATCACCGAGGCCAAGCCGGAATACGGTCACATCATGGTGTCGGATTATCTGCCCGCTGGCCTCGAGATCGACAATCCGCATCTGGTGTCGTCCGGCGACACCGGCAAGCTGGACTGGGTCGAGGATGGAGAGGAGCCGAAAAATACCGAATTCCGCGACGACCGCTTCACCGCGGCGATTGACCGCGCCGCCGACAACAAGGCGGTGTTCACGGTGGCCTATGTGGTGCGCGCGGTTTCTCCCGGCAAATACGTGCTGCCGCAGGCCTATGTCGAGGACATGTACAATCCCTCGCGCTACGGCCGCAGCGGCACCGGATCGGTCGAGGTGCGTCCGGCGAAATGAGCGTGGCAGCTGACCAGCAATCCTCGTCATGCCCGGGCAAAAGCGCGAAGCGCGTCTTCGCTCAAATGTTCCGGGCATCCACGACCTTCGCTGCTACCGGCGAAGACGTGGATGGCCGGGTCAAGCCCGGCCATGACGGAAACAACAAGCGGCGCGTCCGTCGCATCATCGGAATATCACTCGCATTCGTCTTCGTAGCCATCGCCGCCTTCGCAGCCTGGATCGTTTCACTCGGCCCTTTGCCACTGGCGCAGGCCCGCCAGGTCTCCAGCACCATTGTCGACCGCAACGGCAAGCTGTTGCGCGCTTACGCCATGGCCGATGGCCGCTGGCGCCTGCCGGTCGATGCCAAAACCGCCGTCGATCCCCGCTATCTGACGCTGCTGCTGGCTTATGAGGACCGGCGCTTCTACTCCCATCCCGGCGTCGATCCGCTGGCCTCGGGCCGCGCCGCGATTCAACTCGCAAGCCGTGGCCATATCGTTTCCGGCGGATCGACGATCACGATGCAATTGGCGCGCTTGCTCGAGCCGCGGCGGCAGCGCTCGGTCTACGCCAAATTGCGCCAGATGGTTCGCGCGTTCGAGATCGAGCGGCAGCTGACAAAAGACCAGATCCTCGATCTGTATCTGACGCTGGCGCCCTATGGCGGCAATCTCGAGGGCATTCGCGCCGCGTCGATCGCCTATTTCGGCAAGGAGCCGAATCGATTGTCGCTGGCGGAATCGGCGCTGTTGGTGGCGTTGCCGCAGTCGCCGGAAACCCGCAGGCTCGATCGCTATCCCGAGGCCGCGCGCGCCGCGCGCGACCGCGTGCTCGATCGCATGGTCGAAGAGGGCCGGGTATCGAAAGAGGATGCACTGCAGGCCAAAGCCGCCGCCGTGCCGGGCTTGCGCAAGCCGATGCCGATCCTGGCGCCGCATTCCGCCGATCAAGCCATCGCGACCGATAAAGACACCGAGGTGATCCGGCTCACGCTCGATGCCGGGCTGCAGAAAGTCCTGGAAGCGTTGGCGCGCGACCGGGCGCTCGCGCTCGGTCCGAATATCTCCATCGGCATTCTCGCGGTCGATAACGCCACGGGCGAGGTGCTGGCGCGGGTTGGGTCGCCGGATTATTTCGACGAGCGGCGGGCAGGGCAGGTCGACATGACCCGCGCGGTGCGTTCGCCGGGATCGACATTAAAGCCGTTCATTTATGGTCTCGCCTTTGAGGACGGATTCGTTCATCCGGAAAGCCTGATCGACGACCGGCCGATCCGGTTCGGCTCCTACGCGCCGGAGAATTTCGACATGACCTTTCAGGGAACGGTGCCCGTGCGCAAGGCGCTGCAACTCTCGCTGAACGTGCCGGCGATTGCCTTGCTTGACCGCGTCGGCGCAAGCCGGCTGACCTCGCGATTGAAGCAGGTCGGCGTCAATCTGGTGCTGCCGAAGGACGAAGCGCCGGGGCTGGCGATGGGTCTCGGCGGCGTCGGCGTCACGCTGCAGGATCTGGTGCAGCTCTACAGCGGGCTGGCGCGGCTCGGCAACACACGCCCGCTGCGCGAAATGGCCGACGACCCGCCGCGCGATACCCTGAGATTGATGGATCAGGTCGCGGCCTGGCAGGTCGGCAATGTGCTGATGGGCACGCCGCCGCCGGAGAACGCGCCGCATAACCGGATCGCATTCAAGACCGGCACCAGCTACGGCTACCGCGATGCCTGGTCGGTCGGCTTCGATGGCCGCATGACCATCGGGGTCTGGGTCGGGCGCCCCGACGGCGCGCCGGTGGCGGGCCTGGTCGGCCGCACTGCGGCGGCACCGATCCTGTTCGATGCCTTCGCCCGGACCGGCAAGCTGCCGGTTCCGTTGCCTAAGCCGCCAAAGGGGACGCTGGTCGCGAGCAACGCCAAATTGCCGCTGCCGCTGCGGCGCTTCCGGCCGCTGGGCGAACTGGTCCACACTGGCAGCGATCAGGCGCCGCACATCCAGTTTCCCCTCAACGGCTCCCGGCTCGATGTCGCGAACTCCAGCGGCGCGGAACCTGCCGCGATGCCGGTCAAGGTAGCCGGCGGCGTGCTGCCGATGACCATGCTCGTCAATGGCGTGTCGATGGGCGAAATCGACGGCCGGAGGCAGCGCCTGGTCGATCCGCCCGGCCCCGGCTTTGCCCGACTGACCGTGATCGACGCCACGGGTGCGGCGGACACAGTTGTGATCAGAATTCAATAGCTTATCGCTAAGCGGTTGTCCGGACGGCGGTTTCGGCGTATGCGGAACCGATGGTCGAGACCTTTGCCCGCCCCCGATTTGGAGAGCCGCGCGAGCCGAAGAACCGGGTGGATCCGGGCAGCAGGTTTGTCGGCGTGATCGATTTTGTCGCCGGCAGCCATGTCCGCGCCGTCGCGTTCCTGCTGGTGTGCGGCCTGCTGCTGTTTCTGCCCGGCTTTTTCAACATCCCGCCGATCGACCGCGACGAGGCGCGGTTCGCCCAGGCGACCAAGCAAATGGTCGAGACCGGCGACTTCGTCGACATCCGCTTCCAGGATGACGTGCGGTACAAGAAACCGGTCGGCGTGTACTGGCTGCAATCGGCCGCGGTCGAAACCGCTTCCGCATTGGGCCTGCCGCGTGCGCAGCTGCGGATCTGGCTCTATCGCATTCCCTCGCTGATCGGCGCGATCGGCGCGGTGCTCCTGACCTACTGGACGGCGCTGGCGTTCGTGACAAGGCGTGGCGCGATCCTCGCTGGCCTCATGATGGCGAGTTGTGTGCTGCTCGGCGTCGAAGCCCGGCTTGCGAAAACCGACGCCATGCTGCTGCTGACGGTGGTCGCAGCGATGGGCGCGCTGGCGCGGATGTATCTGTCCTGGCAGCGCGGCGAGGATCCCGTGCATCCGCCGTGGACCTGGCCGGCCATCTTCTGGACCGCCCTGGCCGGCGGCATCCTGCTCAAGGGACCGCTGATCCTGATGTTCGTGGGGCTGACGATCGTCACCCTGGCGATCCTCGACCGCTCGGCCGCCTGGCTGAGGCAGCTGCGTCCGGTCTGGGGCCTGATGTGGATGCTGGTTCTGGTGCTGCCGTGGTTCGTCGCGATCTTCTGGCGCGCGGGCGATGCGTTTTTCACCGATTCGATCGGTGGCGACATGCTGGCCAAACTGGCGGCGCAGGAATCCCACGGCGCGCCACCCGGAGTCTACCTGCTGCTGTTCTGGATCACGTTCTGGCCGGGGGCGCCGCTCGCCGGGATGGCGGCGCCGGCGGTATGGCGGGCGCGGCGGGAGCCCGGCGCGCAGTTCCTGCTGGCGTGGCTGGTGCCGTCCTGGATCGTGTTCGAACTGGTGCTGACAAAGCTGCCGCATTACGTGCTGCCGCTCTATCCGGCGATCGCCATCCTCACCGTCGGCGCGCTGGAGCGGCGGGTGCTGTCGCGATCGTGGTTGCGACGCGGCGCCGCCTGGTGGTTTGTGATTCCGGCAGCGACTTCGGTCATCGCGGTCATCGGCGCGATCACGCTGACGCGCCAGCCGGTGTTTCTGGCATGGCCGTTCGTGGCGGCAGCGCTCATCATCGGGCTGTTCGCGTGGTGGCTTTACGATGCCAACCATGCCGAACGCTCGCTGTTGAACGCCGTGGCTGCGGCAATGTTTATGGCGGTGGCGATCTACGGCGTCGTGGTGCCGGCGCTGACGCCGCTGTTCCCGAGCGCGGAAATCGCCCGCGCGCTGCGCAACGTGGTCTGCGTCGGACCGAAGGCCGCGGCGGCCGGTTTCCATGAGCCCAGCCTGGTGTTCATGACCGGCACCGAGACGCTGCTGACGGACGGATCGGGCGCGGCGGATTTTCTCGGGCAGGGCAGTTGCCGCTTCGCGCTGGTGGAGCAGCGCTCGGAGCGCGGTTTTGTGGCGCGCGCCGAAGCCATCGGCTTGCGCTACAATGTCGCCACCCGCATCGACGGCTACAACATCTCGCAGGGCAAGGCGGTTTCGATTTCGATCTTCCGCTCCGAAGGCACGGAGTAAGATGTCCGCGCGGGCCGGCACCGGCGAAACCTCCAACTACTTTGCAGGCTTGTTCGCGCTGGCGCGGCTTTCGGTTACGCAACTGCTGCGCCCGCCATCGCATTCGCGGCGTGCCGCGGCGGCGCGCCGGCTGGCGCGCCACGCGTGGCTTGCGACAGCCATCGCCGGGGCGGCGATCGCTGCGCTGATGTATTGGCTCGATGCGCGCGAGATCGCCCTGATGCCGCCGCGCGGCACGCTGAGCCTTTGGCCGGTACGCATCCTCACCGACTTCGGCAAGGACTCCTATGTGGTGACCTGCCTTGCCGCCGCGTTGCTCGTCGTTGGGCTTGGTGCCGCCGCGCTGCGGGAAACCGCGCGGGCCCGGCTGATCGGCTTTGGCCTGCGCCTGCAATTTCTGCTTCTTGCCGTCGCGGCTCCGCTGGTTGTGGGCGAAGTGATAAAATGGGTCGCGGGACGCGGCCGGCCGTTCCTCGGAGGCAAGGCCAACCCCTTCAACTTCGCGCCCTTTGCCGGAACCGACGCCTATGCCAGCCTGCCGTCGGCGCACGCCATCACGGCCGCCGCGCTGGCGTTTGCCGTGGCAGCGGTCTGGCCGCAGGCGCGACTGCCGATGATATTATATGTCCTCTTGATCGCCGGCAGCCGGCTGGTGTTGCTCGCGCACCATCCCAGCGACGTGGTCGCGGGCGCCCTGATCGGCGTGGTCGGCGCCATGCTGGTGCGGTACTGGTTCGCCGCGCGCCGCCTCGGCTTCGCGATCCTCCGCGACGGCAAAATTGTGCCGCTTCGGACTGCCCCCGGCGACCTCAAAAGGGTTGCCCGCAGGGCCCCGGCCCCATAAGAAGCGGACGCTGCAAGCGCCCTCGCGGAAATCGCTGTCTGCGGCTGGCCAACTCAAACGGTGAGCGTCGATTTGCCTGCTTCTGACCCAGCCGCGGTGGCCGTTTCCATCGTTGTCCCCGTGCGCAACGAGGCCGAGAATATCAGCCCCTTGATCGCGGAAATCGCCGCAGCGCTCGAGGGCAGAGCCAATTACGAAATCATCTACGTCAATGACGGCTCGACCGACGCCACCGCCGAGCGGCTTGCGGCCGAGATGAAGCGCCGCGGCAATCTGCGCCAGATCCGCCACGCCGCGTCGGCCGGTCAATCGGCGGCGGTGCGCAGCGGCGTGCGCGCCGCGCGCGGCGCCATCGTGGCGACCCTCGACGGCGATGGCCAGAACAACCCGACGTTCCTGCCGGGGCTGATTGCGGCGATCGAGAATGGCGGCGAGCGGGTGGGCCTTGCCGCGGGCCAGCGCGTCGGCCGCAAGGATACCGGCTTCAAGAAACTGCAATCGCGTGTCGCGAACGGTATCCGCAACGCCATCCTGAACGACGGCACCCGCGATACCGGCTGCGGCCTGAAGGCGTTCCGGCGCGAGGTATTCCTGATGATGCCTTATTTCGACGGGCTGCATCGCTTCCTGCCGGCGCTGATCCGCCGCGAGGGCTACGAGATCGCCTATGTCGACGTCATCGACCGGCCGCGCCGGTCCGGCGTGTCGAACTACGGTTTTTTCGATCGGCTATGGATCGGAATCATGGATCTCGCCGGGGTGTGGTGGCTGATCCGCCGCAAGAAACCGACGCCCGTTGCGACCGAGGTGACGTCATGACCGACCTGCTCAACAACCTCACCAGCTATCTGCACGACGTCTTCGTCATCAAGTTCGACGGCTGGGTGATCCTCGGGTTCGTGGCGCAGGCCTTCTTCACCATGCGTTTCGTGGTGCAGTGGATTGCGTCCGAACGCGCGCGCAAGAGCGTGATCCCGGTGGCGTTCTGGTTCTTCTCGATCGGCGGCGGCCTGTTGCTGCTGATCTATGCGCTGTATCGCAGGGACCCGGTTTTCATCGCGGGCCAGGCACTCGGCCTCGTGGTCTACGTCCGCAACCTCTATTTCATCATCGTCAACGGGCGGCAGGCCTCCGGCGCCGATTGAGCGTTGCGCCGGCAAACGAGCGTTTATGCTTGAGGGTAACAAAGCATTGCCGCGTTCCAGCGGGATTGCGGCATGCGTATGCGCCGCCAGCTTTTTGCGGCTGTATTTGTGGCCATTCACGGCATTTCGGCCATGCCCGAAGAACTCGGTAAAAACAATTCAAAAATAACGATTAGATTGCGAACGGTCCTGCTAGGCAGATTCCAAGAGTTCCTCGTTAAAAGCAGTCGGAATGCCGGATGAAGCATTATCTGATAAGGCGAAGGACCGACATGCTTGTGAATCGACGTAGAAGCGAACGCACCATGTGCAGAAGGCTCGCGAGGATCCAGTTCGGGACCGGCTCCTTGCCGCGCGACTGCACGATCACCGATATTTCGGCCGGTGGGGTGAAGGTGATTGCCGAGCAAGTCGACATTCCCACGGAATTCACCATCATCTTGTCGGAAGGCCGTCCCCGGCAGTGCCGGCTGGCATGGCGGATCGGTTACGAATTCGGCGCGCAATTCGTCGATTAGACCGAAAGGCCTTTGAAAACATAAAGGCCACTCGGGTCGCGAACGCCTGCGCAATCGGAACGGTTGCGGTCATGCCGCGACAGCAACCGGGGCAGGCAGCCCGGTTAACGGGAATTTAGGGTTAACCTGTGAGCATTTCGGCCCAGTCGCCGACCACGGGCCGAACCACATGCTCCGGCAGTTGCTCCAACAATATTGCTGCCCGAGGCCCTTTGCATCCGCGGCAATGTCCGCGGTTCTGGCCTTGGGTCTCTGCAGCTGCCAGACCAACGGCACCTCTGACATCACGGGGTCGCTGGGCGAGAAGTCCGAGGCGAGCCGCGCCGCCGACCCCCGGCAGGATTTGGAAACCTATCGCGATCGCTATCGCGTCAATCCGAAAGACGCCGATGCCGCCCTGCAATACGCAAAGGCGCTCCGCGCCACCGGGCAGCGGTCGCAGGCGGTCGCGGTGCTCGAACAGGCCACCATCGCCCACCCCGATAACAGGGCGCTGCTAGCCGGTTATGGGCGTGCGCTGGCGGACAACGGCAATTTTCAGCAGGCCTTCGACGTCTTCACCCGCGCCCATACCCCCGAAGATCCGGATTGGCGGATTCTTTCGGCACAAGGCACTGTACTCGATCAACTCGGCCGGCACGACGAAGCCCGGCAGTATTATGAGAGCGCGCTGAAGATCGTGCCCGATGAATCCACGGTGCTGTCCAATCTCGGCCTCTCCTACGTGCTTTCGAAAGAGCTGCCCAAAGCCGAGGAGATTTTGCGCCGCGCCAACGGCCGGGCGGACGCGGATTCGCGCGTACGGCTGAATTTGGCGCTGGCAATCGGCCTGCAGGGGCGATTCGCCGAGGCTGAAAACATCGTGAAGGCCGATCGGCCGCCCGAGGAAGCGGCCGCGAACGTCGCCTATCTCAAGCGCTTGCTGTCCCGCAAAGAGAATGCGCATGCCGAAGTGGAAAAGGCACCGCTGGCGGCAATCGGGCAGCCCAATTGACGTCTAACTTCGGCTCCCGCGGGCCATGATCATGGTCCCGCGAGCCGCCGTGCGCCCACGCTAGCTCTTCTTTGCTCCCAACCTTTTCAGGATCGGAGACAGCAGCGAACCGCGTGGTTCTTTGGCCTCGCCGCGGCCCGTCAGCCGCCGCGCGATCTGCAGGAGCATCTTGGTGGTACGATGATTGCTGGAGATCTCGGCGATCATCTGGCCGTTGTTGGCCGCCGTGCCGAACATTCGCGAATCGAATGGAATAGCGGCGATCGGTGGACTCTCGACCGCCTTGGCAAATTCCCGCACGCTGATTTCCGGGCGCTTCGGCATGCCGACCTGATTGAGGCAATAGAGCGGCGGCCGGTCGTTGGGCCGAGCGCCCTTCAGCAGGTTCAATATGTTCTTGGTATTGCGCAGGTTGGCGAGATCGGGCTCGGCCACGATCAGGATGTCGTCGGCGCCGACCAGGATGCGTCTGGTCCAGGCCGACCACTGGTGTGGAACGTCCAGCACGATGCAGGGCGTCGTCAGGCGAAGGGTGTCAAAGATCGCGTCGAACGCTTCGGCGCCGAAATCGTAGACCCGATCGAGGCTGGCCGGTGCCGCCAGCAGGCTGAGACGGTCGGTGCATTTCGCCAGCAACCGCTCCATGACGGTGGTATCGAGCCGTTCGGCAGAGAATACCGCGTTGGCGATGCCCTGCATTGGATCCTGATTGTAGTCGAGACTGGCAGTACCGAAGGCGAGGTCGAGATCGATGACGACGGAATCAAGCGCCAGGTCGCGCGCGATCGCCCAGGCTACATTGTGCGCGACGGTGGATGCGCCGACGCCGCCCTTGGCGCCGACGATGGCAACGACCCGGCCGAGCGCGACCGTCTCCGATGCCGAGAACAGGCTGCAGATCGAGCGCACCACGTCCAGCGGGCTGACCGGCCCGATGACGTAGTCGCTGACGCCGCGACGCACCAGTTCGCGATAGGGCGCGGCATCATTGGCCGTGCCGATCACGACGACGCGGGTTCCGGGGTCGCATACGGTGGCGAGTTCATCGAGGCCGGCAAGGATATCGTTGCGGCCCTCGGTCTCCAGAATGATCACGTTCGGGGTAGGGACCGTGCGATAGGATTCGATCGCGGCCTCCACGCCGCCCATTTTGACGGTGACATGCGCCTTGCCGAGGCGGCGGTCTTCGCCCGCCGACCGCACGGCGGAAGCAGTCTCCTCGGTGTCGCAAAAGGCCTGCACCGACACGCGCGGTGCCGGCGCGATGTAATCGTCCGCGGGCGGCGGCGCTGTGTCTTCTTCGGGATCTCGACGGGCGATGCTGATCATTTTCCGGTATCGCTGAGTTTGGCTTTTTCGGCTTCGGGATAGGTGGTGGTGGTCGTGACACCCTTGCGATATTTCTCGAAGGCTTCGCTGCGCCGGGCCGTATAGGCGGGGGTTTCAGGCCGCGGTTGCACCAGGTCCGACGGGTTTTCGACCATCGCGGCCATGTTGCGCTGATAGGCGCAGCCGAAATTGTAGTACTCCTTGTTCTCGGAATAGCTCTCGTTGAGGACCGAGGGCCCGAGATCCTCCGGCCACACGCCGCAGGGGCCGGCAACCGCTGCAATCCTGGGATAGCTCAGCCGGATGGTGGCGAGCGTCCGCGGGTCGTCCGGACGATATTGACGCACCATGATGCCGCGCGACGGTACGCCGCCGGCCGCGAGCAGCGTTTTGACTTCGTGGAAGGTTGCCGCCGCCGCCCGCGCATTGGGCGTGTCGACCGGCACATCGGCCACGATCGCACCGGTTCCCTCGCGAACCCATGTCTGTGCCAGCCCGATCACATCGGCGCGTTGCGGGACCGACAGGCCGCCGCGTGCCTGGCCGACGAAAATCACCAGCGACCGGTTGGCCTCCTCGATCGCGATCGGATGACGCAGACGGTAATCGTTAGGCACGCTCGCCGTCACGACTTCTCCGCTGGTATTGCACCCGCCCAGCGCAGCTGACAGGCCTGCCAGCACGGCGAGCAGACGCAGGGTTCGATGGCGATCGAGCGGCGTTCTGTTGGTCATCGTTCTGTCCTCGTCCCCATTGCTCGGGCAGCGTCTCAATCAATGATGAAGCCAAAGTTGGTCTGATAGTTTCCGACCGGTTCGGCACGGCCGGAAATGCCGTAGATCCGGTTGATCTGGGCCAACAATGTCGATTGCGAATCGGAGGCGGGCGCGAAGCCGTCGTCGGGACGCGATAGCTCTTTCTGGGCAACCGCGCGAACGACATACGGCGTCACCAGGACCATCAGTTCGGTTTCGTTGTTGACGAAGTCCTGGCTCCTGAACAGCCCGCCAAGCACCGGCAGGGAATCAAGACCGGGCAGTCCGTTGATGGCCTTCTTGGTCTGTTCCTGGATCAGGCCGGCCATCGCCATCGAGCCGCCCGACGGGATTTCCAGCGTGGTTTCCGCGCGGCGAGTCCGGATCGAGGGAATGGTGATGGAATTCGTCGAGTTCGCGGTGACCGACTGCGTCACCGTAATCGAGTTGTCATTGGACAATTCGGACACCTCGGTCATCACCCGCAACGAGATCCGTCCCTCGGACAGCACGACCGGCGTGAAGTTGAGCGAAATGCCGAATTTCTTGTAGGTGATCTGGGTGGTACAGACGTGGGTGGTGGGATCGCAGGAATAACCCGCCGGAATCGGAAACTCGCCACCGGCGATGAAGGTCGCCGACTCACCTGAGATGGCGGTCAAATTAGGCTCCGCCAGCGTGTGCACCACGCCCGCACTTTCCATCGCGCGCATGGTCGCGGTCACCGAGGGCAGGCCCTTGGTGATGTCCGCAATGCCGAGGCCGTTGCTGCCGACCAGCGGAGCGCCGGAAGCGGTGAACGGATTGCTGTTGTTGAAGTTCACGACCGCGGTGCCGTAGTTCATGCTGGCGGAGAGATCGACGCCCATCTGCTTGATGATGTCCCGGCGCACTTCGGCGACGGTGACCTTGAGCATCACCTGGTCGCGGCCGCGGACCGCGATCGAGTTGACGACCTTGTCGGCGCCGCCGACCAGCCGCGCCGCGAGATCGCCCGCCTGCTGGGCCTCGATCGGGCTCGACACCGAGCCGGTCAGCATGACGCCTTCGCCGACGCCTTCGATCTGGATTGCCGCATAGGGCAGCGTTTGCTTCAGCGCGGCGCGCACGCCGTTGAGATCGCGCTTGACCGCGATGTCATAGGCGGCGACCTGCTGGCCATCGGCATCGAAGAACACGACGTTGGTCTGGCCGACCGCCGAGCCGATGATGTAGGCGCGCTGCGGCGAACGGACCACCGCGTTGGCGATCTTGGGATCGGCGACCAGCACATCCTTGATGTCGCGCGGCAGATCGATGATCACGGATTTGCCGATGCCGAGCGCGAGGAAGCGCATTTTCGGTGCTGCGGCGCTGACGACCGACGTTGTCTCGGCCGCCACCACGGGCGTCAGGACCGGAATAAGCGGCAGCGCGGCGATCGCTGAAAGCGAAAGGGCGCGAACCAGAATGGTCCGCATCGCCAGCTGATTTCCCCCACATTTCATATCGGGCGTCCTTTCGGTCACTTCTGTGTCGTCGTCGAGCTCTGGACGCCGTAGCGGACCACGTTGATGGTCTCGCCCCGCTTCGGAGCCTGATCGTCGGGCGCGATCTCGGCCATGTTGACATCGGCGATGCTGCGCAGCGCCAGCGACAGCGTGCCGGTCTGGCGCGCGCGCGCCAGCGTCTCCGCCTGCTCGGGCTTCAGCTCCAGCGTCACGGTCTTGCCGACCACGTTGTTCTGGCCGTCTTTTTCCTTTGGTGCCTGATCGATCGCCAGCACGCGGACGTTCGGCAGGATGATTTCGGAGACGACGACGTCAGGCGCGCCCGGAAGCGCTGCGTTCTTCTCGCGTCTGGAAAGAATCACGTCGACCCGGTCGTTGGGCAGGATGAAGCCGCCGGCGCCGGTCTCCGGCGAGATTTCGGTCGAGATGGCGCGCATGCCGGTGGGCAGGATCGCCGCCATGAAGCCGGATCCATTGGCCCGGACCAGCTTCTGCTCGCGGATCGGCTCGCCCGCGATGAAGGGGGCGCGCGCGATCGAGCCGGCGATCTGGGTCGAGCCATCCGGCCGTTCGTTGCGTCGAATAAAGGTGTTGCTGGTGGTCGCCGCCGGCCAGCTCTGCCACTGCATGTCTTCGGGCTTGACCGTCTGGCCGAGGCCGATGTCGGCCCTGGCGACCAGCACATCGACGGTCTGCAGCTGCGCCACTGGCTCGGCCGGGCCGGGCTTGGAATTGTCGGACCCGCTCGCAAGATATGCGGCGACGCCGCCGGCACTGAGCGCGATGGTCAGGACGACAATGCGTGCGGTGTACATACGCTTCACTATCTACAAGTACGCGCAATGCTCGATTGCATGCGGCGCAAGCCTCTCCTCCAAGCATGACTAGGTCGTAAAGGTATAATTCGACTTGCGCCGCCGGGGAGTTTGCAGAAAGGGCGTCGGGATTTGTCCTCATGGTGAATGGAGTGTTATCGCTCGCAACCAAACCTCGCAAAATTACGTGCGCCGTCTTAGCGTTTCGGCAAGGTTTCCAAGCCGCTAGAACCGCCCTTCCGCGCAAAAGCGTCCGCCGTCCGGAAAAAGCGGACCTGGCGCGCGTGGCGTTTATGAAGTCAGGCGCTAGCCGGCGTTGAAGGCTGCAAAGGCATGCGCAAGATCGGCCTTGAGATCTTCGACGTTCTCAAGTCCGATATGGAGCCGCAAGGTTGGCCCGCCCGGCGCCCACGGGGTGGCCGTGCGATAGGGTGCGCAGTCGAAGGGGATCACGAGGCTCTCGAAGCCGCCCCATGAATAGCCCATGCCGAATAATTCCACGCTATCGAGAAACGCATCGACGGCCTTTTGCGGCGCCGGTTTCAGCACGATGCTGAACAGGCCGGACGCGCCGGTAAAGTCCCGTTTCCAGATCGCGTGACCCGGATCGGTTTCCAGCCCGGGATGCAACACTCTCATTACTTCGGGCCGGCCGGCCAGCCAGCGCGCCATCTCGAGCCCGGAGCGATGATGTTGCGCAAGCCGCACCGCCAGCGTGCGCAAACCGCGGATCGCGAGAAACACGTCATCGGGTCCGGCACAGACGCCGAGCAGCTGGATCGCTTCGGCGACCTGCGGCCAGGCTTTGGCGTTGGCCGAAATCGTGCCGAACATGATGTCGGAATGACCGCCGATATATTTGGTCGCTGCCTGCACGCTGATGTCGACGCCTTGTTCCAGCGAGCGGTGAAACAGCGGGGTCGCCCAGGTGTTGTCGTCGATCACGAGCGCGCCGCGCGCATGCGCAACCGTTGCGATCGCGGGAATGTCGGGCATTTCGAAGGACTGCGAGCCGGGCGCCTCGACCAGCACCGCACGGGTGTTCGGCTTGAACAGTTCGGCGATGCCCGCTCCGATCAACGGATCGAAATAGCCGGTTTCGACGCCATAGCGGGCAAGCAGCCCATTGCAGAAATTTCGCGTCGGGCGATAGGCATTGTCGCAGACCAACAGGTGATCGCCGGCTTTCAGCACCGCGAGCAGCGTGGTGGAGATGGCCGCGAGACCGGAGGGCGCAATCCCGACGCCCGCGCATTGCGGGCCTTCCAGCGCCATCAGCGCCTGTTGCAGCGCCTTGGTGGTGGGGGTACCCCGGCGGCCATATTGGAACTCGCCGCGATGGGCGTGCAGATCGTCCGCGGTCGGATAAAGCACGGTGGAGCCATGGACCACCGGAGGATTGACGAATCCCTTCTGCGCCTTTGTGTCGCGTCCTGCCGTCACCAGCGTGGTTTCGGCCTTGCGCGGCTTCGATACCCCGTCATCTCCTGAAGAATTCATGTGTCCGCCGCCACCAAAAGACCCCTCGCCACCAGCGGCGAGGCCCTCCGAACCCGCCGGGCAGCGGGTTGGGGCCGGGTTTGTTAGTAACAGGACACAGAAGTCGGCCGTCAACCCCTTGACCCCGGTCGCCAGTCGTTCTGTGATGGAAGGCAGCTATTCAGTCGCCGCACGTTGAGGGGCTTGCCGCGACCTTTCGATCCATCGCTTGACCGGACTGTACGTCTAGCGGCCTTAAGGGCCGGCGTTGCAGCGGCGGATCACAGGGTTGGCCCACTGGCGTTGCGCAATTGATAGGCAACTGTTCCCGGACGACCCTTGAAAGGCTTTGCCCATGAAACGCGTATCTCTGGTTTTCACCCTTGCTCTCGCCGCCGCGCTCTCGAGTGGGGCCGCCTCTGCGCAAACGCTCAAAACGGTACAGGACCGCGGCATGCTGTCCTGCGGCGTCAGCCAGGGCCTGCCGGGCTTTTCGGCGCCCGACGACAAGGGCAACTGGACCGGGATCGACGTCGACGTTTGCCGGGCGCTGGCGGCGGCCATCTTCAACGATCCGACCAAGGTCAAGTTCATACCGCTGTCGGCCAAGGATCGTTTCACCGCGCTGCAATCAGGCGAAATCGACGTGCTGTCGCGCAATACGACATGGACGCTTTCCCGCGACACCTCGCTCGGCGCCAATTTCACCGGCGTGACCTATTACGACGGCCAGGGCTTCCTGGTGAAAAAATCCCTCAAGGTGAATTCGGCGCTGGAACTGAACAGCGCGTCGGTTTGCGTGCAGACCGGCACCACCACCGAGCAGAATCTCGCCGACTACTTCAAGAGCAACAACATGAAGTATGAGGTGATCGCCTTCGCCAGCGCCGACGAGACCGTCAAGGCCTATGAATCCGGACGCTGCGACGTCTTCACCTCCGACGTGTCGCAGCTCTATGCCGAGCGTCTGAAACTTGCCAATCCGGCCGATCACGCCGTACTTCCGGAGGTGATCTCGAAGGAACCGCTCGGTCCGATGGTGCGCCATGGCGACGACCAGTGGTTCGATCTCGTCAAGTGGACGCTGTTTGCGATGATCGACGCCGAGGAACTCGGCATTACCCAGAAGAACGTCGACGACATGGCGAAGTCGGACAAGCCGGAACTCAAGCGCGTGTTCGGCACCGACGGCAATCTCGGCGAAACGCTCGGCGTCACCAAGGACTGGGTGTCGCGGATCGTGAAGGCGGTCGGCAATTACGGCGAGGCTTTCGATCGTAACGTCGGCGCCGGCTCGAAACTCCAGATCGCCCGCGGGCTCAACCAGCTCTGGAACAAGGGCGGAATTCAGTACGCGCCGCCGATCCGCTGATCTCGCGCGCGCCGCGATCGGCGATGAGCATCGAGCCCCGCCCACCACCGCCGCAGTTTGCCTTCCGGTTGAAGCGCGCGCTCGGCGGTCGCGCGGGCTGGGCTGGATTCATCTTCCAGATTCTGTTCGTCGCGGCGCTGGCCTGGATCGCCTACGAGATCGTGGCCAACACGCGCGCCAATCTGGAGGCGCAGCGGATCACCTCCGGTTTCGGGTTTCTGAACAACACGGCGGGCTTTGACGTCAGCCAGAGCCTGATTCCCTATTCGGGATCCGACACCTATACCCGCGTGTTTTTCGTGGGCCTGCTCAACACGCTGCTGGTCGCCGTCATCGGCATTTTCTTCGCGACTGTGATCGGATTCATCGTGGCGCTGGGCCGGCTGTCGCCGAACTGGCTGCTGTCGCGTATCTCCGGCGCCTATGTCGAGGGCATCCGCAATTTGCCGCTGCTGTTCCAGATCCTGTTCTGGTATCTCGCCGTGCTCGCCGCGCTGCCGAATCCGCGGCAAAGCGTTTCGCTGTTCGGCGTCTTCTTTCTCAATAACCGCGGTCTCGTGGTGCCGAAGCCGCTCGCCGATCCCGGGCTCGAGCCATTCGCGCTCGCCGTCCTGGTTGGCATCGTCGCCTCCTTGCTGTTGCGCCGCTACGCGCGGCGGCAGCTGTTCGACAGCGGCCGGCGGATCACCATCTGGCCCTACGTGCTGGGCCTGCTGATCGGCCTGCCGCTGGTGACCGCGCTGATATTCGGCGCACCCGTCAGCTTCGAAATTCCCGAGCTCAAGGGGTTCAATTTCTCCGGCGGTTCGCGGCTCATTCCGGAATTCGTCGCGCTGCTGGTGGCGTTGTCGACCTATACGGCGGCGTTCATCGCCGAGATCGTGCGCGCCGGCATTCAGTCCGTGCACAAGGGGCAGATGGAAGCCGGTTCCTCGCTCGGGCTGTCGCGGGGGGCGACCTTGCGGCTGATCGTGGTGCCGCAGGCGCTGCGCGTGATCCTGCCGCCGCTCACCAACCAGTATCTCAATCTCACCAAGAACTCGTCGCTGGCGGTGGCGATCGGATATCCCGACCTGGTCTCGGTGTTTGCCGGAACCACGCTCAGCCAAACCGGGCAGGCGATCGAAATCATCGCCATCACGATGGGTGTCTATTTGCTGATTTCGCTGGTTACCAGCGCGATCATGAGCTTCTACGGATGGCGGCTCGGCAGGAGCATGGGGGCATGAGCGATATCACCGCCTCATTTTCGTTCGTCCGCCAGGAGCTGATTCCCGAGCGGGCCGCGCCGGTCAAGACCACCGGCTTTGTCGGCTTCCTCCGTACCCGCCTGTTCAATTCACCGACCAACATCCTGCTCACCGTCTTGAGCATATTGCTGCTGTGGTACACCGTCATTCCGGCGCTGAAATTCCTGCTGGTCGATGCGGTCTGGCACGGCGCCGACCGCAACGCCTGCCTGGCCGAGAATGCCGGGCACCCGGTCGGTGCCTGCTGGCCCTACATCGAGGCGAAATTGCCGCAATTCATCTATGGATTCTACCCGGAGCCCGAACGTTGGCGGGTCAATCTGACGTTCGTCCTTGCCGCCGCATTGTTGCTGCCGCTCTTGATTCCGCGGCTGCCGGCGAAG
Organism: Bradyrhizobium sp.; assembly: GCA_035602495.1. Classification (GTDB taxonomy): domain Bacteria; phylum Pseudomonadota; class Alphaproteobacteria; order Rhizobiales; family Xanthobacteraceae; genus Bradyrhizobium. The sequence continues at coordinate 1,200 of DATNMT010000380.1, read as the reverse complement.
GGCCTCAACGCCGGCCTGTTCTTTTTTGCATTTCCCCTGGTCGCGTTCTTCCTGCTGCACGGCGGGGGCTTGAGCGGGCTTGGCGTCAGCTGGACGGCCGGCCTTTTGTCCGGACTGGCGGACAGCATTGGCGGCGCCGGCCATGCGCTGACGAGCGCGGGCGAGAGAACCTCGGTCATCGGGCCGCTGCTATTGTTGCTTGGGAAGCTTTTCGCACTGCTCGGCACCCTGGTCTCGTATCTGATCTGGCCGGTGACCTGGCTTCGCGATCAAATCCAGGCCTCTGGCAGCCCGCTATGGGTCGACTTCGCGGCCACCGCCGGCATCGTTTCGATCGCGCTGTTCGTTTTAAGCGGCGGCATCCGCACCGGATGGCGCGCGCTGATCGCGAGCCTTGTCACGTTTGCCGGCATCGGCATCGTGATCGCGCTATTGGGCCTCGACCATGGCGGATTGCCGATCGTCGACACAAGGCTGTGGGGCGGCCTGTTGGTGACGCTGGTGGTGTCGGTCACCGGCATCGTCAGCTCGATGCCGGTCGGGATTGCGCTCGCATTGGGCCGGCGCTCGACGATCCCGCTGATCCGGATTTTCTCGGTGACCTTCATCGAATTCTGGCGCGGCGTCCCACTGATCACCGTGCTGTTCTTCGCCACCTACATGCTGCCGCTGTTCGTTCCGGCAGGCTTCACCATCGACGGACTGCTGCGCGTCCTGGTCGGCGTCGCGCTGTTCTCCGGCGCCTACAACGCCGAGGTGATCCGGGGCGGATTACAGGCGATCCCGCGCGGGCAAGGCGAAGCCGCGAGCGCGCTCGGCCTGTCCTGGTGGAAGACCACCGCGCTGATCGTGATGCCGCAGGCGCTGCGCCACGTCATCCCCGGGCTCGTCAACAGCTTCATCGCGCTGTTCAAGGATACGTCGCTGGTGTCGATCGTGGCGCTGTTCGATCTGCTCGGCAGTTTGCGGGCTTCGTTTTCCGATCCGGTCTGGGCGACGCCGACCACGGCGTTCACCGGCTTCGCCTTCACCGGAATGATCTATTTCGCCTTCTGTTTTGGCATGTCGCGCTATTCGCTGTTCGTCGAGAACAGGCTGAACGCACACCGCCGCAATTGAGAAAATCACCATGACCGAGAACTCGATCGTCAGCATCAAGAGCATCAACAAGTGGTACGGCGATTTTCACGTGCTGCGCGA
>DATNMT010000311.1:0-11846 GCA_035602495.1 Bradyrhizobium sp. | reverse complement strand
AGCTTCGGGTCCAGATGCGGATCGAAATCAAGAAAGTGCATCAGAAAGTCCGCACCACGACCGTCTACGTCACCCACGATCAGGTCGAGGCGATGACGTTGGCCGACCGGGTGGTGGTGATGAATCACGGCCGCATCGAGCAGATCGGCACGCCCAACGAACTCTATCATCATCCGGCGACGCGCTTTGTTGCTGGGTTCATCGGCTCGCCGGCGATGAATTTCGTGCCCTGCCGGCTCGAGGAGGTCGGCGGCAAACCGCATATCCGGCTGACTGACCGCATCGCCTTCCCGCTGCCGCCCGCTCGCGCGGCGCGTTATCAGAATGTGGCGCGAAGCGAGAAATTGCTGCTGGGATTGCGGCCCGAACATATCACCGAAACGAACGCGCATCTGGAGCCGGGCGTCGAGACCTTCGACACGGTGCTGGATGTCACCGAGCCGATGGGAATGGAGACGCTGATTTATTTCACCCTCGAAGGCGCCCAGATTTGCGGACGGGTCAATCCCAATGCCGGCGCGCGCGACGGCGGCCCGCTTCGATTGGCAGTAGACCTCAACAATATGCACCTGCTAAACGAGGTGACCGGCGTCGTCCTTTGACGGCCGCAAACAAGAAAGCCAGGGGCTGGGAAGCAGGGAATGACGACCAACAAGAAGAAAATTTTCGTCACTGAATCGATGTCGCAGCCAGGACGGGCTCTGCTAAGAGAGCGGGACGACATCGAACTGGTCGAATTTCCCAACATGATTTCGGCTCCCGATTTCGAGGCCATGCTGAAGGCGCAGGCGCCGGTCCATGGCGTGGCGCTCGGCGCCACCCGCTTCGGCGAGCCGGAGCTCGAGGCTTCCAGGGACATGAAGGTGGTGACCCGGATCGGGGTCGGCTACGAGGCCGTCGATGTGCCCGCGCTTTCCCGCCGCAATATCCCGCTGATGGTGGCGGGCACCGCGAATTCTCCCTCGGTCGCCGAGCAGGCGCTGTTCATGATGCTGACCTTGGCCAAGCGCGCCTCGGAAATGCACGCCATCGTGAAAGATGGCAACTGGGGTCACCGGCTGGGCAAGCTGCCCTACGATCTCTTCGGCAAGACGGTAATCATTGTCGGCTTCGGCCGCATCGGCACGCGCACCGCCAAGCGCTGTCTCGCCATGGAAATGAACGTTTTGGTTTTTGATCCCTACAAGGCGGCGGCCGAGATCAAGGCGGCAGGCTGCGAGCCGGTCGGCGACCTCGATGCGGCGCTGCCGCGCGCCGATTTTGTCAGCATCCACTGCCCGAAGACGCCGGAGACGGTCGGGATGTTCAATGCCGCGCGGTTGCAACGGATGAAGCCCACGGCCTATCTGATCAACACCGCGCGCGGCGGGATTGTCGTCGAAGCGGCGCTGCATGACGCGCTGGTATCCGGCAAGCTCGCCGGCGCGGGGCTTGACGTGTTCGAGCAGGAGCCGCCGCCGGTCGGCCATTCGCTGTTCGCACTGCCCAATGTCATCATGGCGCCGCACGTCGCCGGTGTCACCCGCGAGGCGGTCGACCGCATGAGCGAGCAAACCGCGCGCAATATCCTGAGCGCGCTCGACGGCGAACCGATCCGCCAGAACGTCATCAATCAGGACGTGCTCGGCTGATTGCGCGCTAACTCATCGCCGATGACTTCGCCGGCGTCCAGGCTTCATGACCGCGGGTATCAACATGGCCTTCAAGGAATTCGGCAGCTATGACGGGCTCGGACTGGCCGAACTCGTCCGCAAGAAGCAGGTCAGCCCCGCTGAATTGCTGGACGAGGCAGTCGCCCGCACCGCCAGGATCGATCCGCAGATCAACGCGGTCGTCGTAAAGCATTGCGATTATGCCGAGCGTCAGATCGACAATGGACTTCCCGCCGGCCCCTTCAGCGGGGTGCCTTTTCTCCTGAAGGACCTCGAAATTCTGAAGGACACGCGGACGACGTCGGGCGCGAGTGTTTTGAAGGACAATATCGCCGACCATACCGGCACCCTCGCCCAGCGCTTCCTTGATGCCGGTCTTTCAATCTTCGGCAAAACCTCCAGCCCCGAATTCGGGCTGATGCCGACCACCGAACCGCGCCTGCACGGTCCAACCCGAAATCCCTGGAATCTCGCCCACTCCTCCGGCGGTTCCTCCGGCGGCGCCGCAGCCGTGGTCGCCGCGCGGATCCTCCCCGTCGCACATGCCAGCGACGGCGGCGGTTCGATCCGGATTCCGGCCGCCGCATCCGGCGTGTTCGGATTGAAACCGAGCCGCGCGCGCACGCCGCTCGGTCCGGATCGCGGCGAAGGCTGGGGCGGCTTTTCCTGCGGCCACGTCGTGAGCATCAGCGTGCGCGACAGCGCGGCGATGTTGGATGCGATTGCCGGCCCTGAACCGTCGAGCCCCTATGTCGCGCCCGCGCCGCAGCGGCCCTTCCTCGAGGAGGTCGGCCGCGATCCCGGCCGTTTGCGCATCGCCTTTACCGACAAGTCGCCCTATGGCGACGCCGTCGATCCCGAAATTGCGGCAGCGACGCGTGATATCGCCTCGCTGCTGGCGGGATTGGGTCATCATGTCGAGGAGCGCGCGCCGCCACTCGCCGCCGATCCCGCCGTGGTGATGGCGACCATCGTGGCGGCCAATACCGCGCTCACGGTGCGGCTGTTGGAGCAGCGCTTTGGCCGCGCGATGACCAACCGCGATTTGGAGACACTGACGCTTGCGAGCGCTCACAACGCGGCGAAGACGACTGCGACCGATTATGTGGCCGCGCAACTTGCCGCATTTCAGATTTCGCGGGCGCTGGCGACCTTCTTCGAGTCTTGCGACGTGTTCCTGTGTCCGACGCTCTGCTCGCCGGCGTTGCGTATCGGTGAACTCAATCCGATGGCCGAGGATCTGTCGCACATCCCGCCGATTTTGCGGCGCTATATGCCGGCAACCTCGATGTTCAACATGTCGGGTCAACCTTCGATGTCGATGCCGCTGGCATGGAATGCCGCTGGATTGCCGCTCGGCATGATGTTTTCGGCGCGTTTGGGCGACGAGGCGACGCTATTCCGCCTAGCGGCGCAACTCGAGCAGGAGCGGCCCTGGAAGGCCAAATTGCCGCCAGTTTGCGCCTAAACCGACAAAACTCAGACAAAACTCAGCCGCATTCGGGAGCGAGGGATGGAACCCGGCGCTGCCGGCGGAGTTCCCTTCCGGCGGTGCACTGCAACCAGAGGCCAGAGTTTTGAGCCAAAGCGACCCGACCGATCATGCGCTGGCGGCCATCGCCAGCATCCTCGATCATCCGGAACCGGCCCGCGGAGCGGAAAAGTCGGCGGCTGAAATCGCGCCGGGCTTGTCCGAGCGCAACGCCGCCCACGGCTATCACAAACTCGGACCCGGCCCGATGGCGGCAATACGGTTCAAATGGGCGGTCCGCCGCGCCGACGACGGCGAATATTATGTGGACGAGACCATCGGCGATAATTCCATGCCGGTCGTGACCGGACCGATGTCCGGGGATGCCGCGGTCAAGCTGGTGGACGATCGCGAGAGCGAAGCGCGGCAGCGGTTCGAGGCGCTGCGAAGCGAGATGGCCGGACGCGGCGCGGCGGCGAATCTGGTCCGCAAAGGCGCCGGCGAGACGTAGCCCGGTCAGTCCTGCTGGCCTGGAGTTCCGAGAAAATCCTTCTTGACGAGATCGACGCCGCAATGGCGCAGGATGTCGTAAGCCGTCGTCACGTGGAAGAAGAACTGCGGCACGCTGAATGTCAGCAATAGCGACTGGCCGGTAAACTTTCGCTGCGATCCATTCCTGAAGGTGAAAACTACCTCCTTTTGTTCGGTGCCGTTGATTTCCGCGGGCGGCAGACCCCGGATGAACGCGATCGTGGTCGCAATTCGCCGCTTCAGTTCGGGAATGTCCGGTTCGCCATCCGGAAAGACCGGCGGCTCGACGCCGGTGAGCAGGCTGCAGGCGAGAACCGCGTGCCTGATGGCCTCGCCGACCTGGCGCGTGAGGTTGTACATATTGGGATAGAGCCGCGCATTGAGCAGGATCGCGGGGTCGATCTTGCGTGCCTCGGCGTGTCTGGCAGCGTGGTCGAGCAGATCTGACAGGCTGCCCAAAAACTGGGTGAAAACGCCGACGGAGGATCGGTGCATCGACAGGGTCACGGTTGCAGTCCTCTTCGCAAGGCACGTTATCGGGGAAATTTCCGCATTTGATTGCTAAACGATCTGCCGTTAAGCAGCAAACATCGTTTCCCGCGGTCGCTTCCGGAGAAGTCTTGATGGTTCGAATCTTGTCGTGTCTCGCAGCCCTTTTGCTGGTAGCGGCCTCAGCGCATGCCCAGCAGGCTTCCCTCCTCGACGAGATCATGAAACGCGGCACCCTGCGCGTGGGCCTTACCGGTGACTATCTGCCGTTCAGCTCTTTCGACAAGACGACCTCGACATTCAGGGGGTTCGACGTCGATATGGCGGAGCAACTCGGCAAGGCGCTCGGCGTCAAGGTCGAGTATGTCCACACGGCGTGGCCGCAATTGATGAAGGATTTCGAAGCCGACAATTTCGACATCGCCATGGGCGGCGTCTCGATCACCCTCGACCGGCAGAAGAAGGGCCTGTTCTCCACCCCCATCATGCGCGAAGGCAAGACACCGATCGCGCGCTGCGCCGACAAGGGTAGATACGAGACGATCGCCGATATCGACCGGCCGGGCACCCGGGTGATCGTCAATTCCGGCGGCACCAACGAGCGATTTGCCCGGGCCAACGTCAAGAACGCCGAGATCAAGATCTACAACGACAATGTCACGATCTTCGACGAAATCGCCAAGGGCAACGCCGACCTGATGATCACCGATGCGTCGGAGACGCGCTACCAGCAAAAGCTTCACCCCGGTGTGCTCTGCGCCGTGCACCCGGAAAAGCCGTTCGACTTCGCCGAAAAAGCCTATTGGCTGCAGCGCGACGCCGCGCTGAAGGCCTTCGTCGACCAGTGGCTGCACATCGCGGTCGAGGACGGCAGTTTCAGGAAAATCTATGCTGGTTCGAATCGGCCGACTGACCGGCTTGCCCTGAAATTGACCGCGTCCGTGCTCCTAAATTAGACTGGCCTGCCGAACAAGGATTGAACCAAAGCCGCTAGCACACGACTCATACCATGAAAGTGATGTAGATCACGTTGCCGGGGAACTGCGAGAGCCTAAGCTCGTTGTTTGAATTTCCGCCTGCCCAGGAGGTCACAATGAAAAAGCTTCTTGCACTCGCCGCGTTTCTGCTCGCGAGCGGTGCCGCGCAGGCCCAGTATACGTTCGAATATGGCGGGCGGACCATTCGCATCGATCCGGATCGCGGCACGGTCTCGATCCCCGGCGTCTACGACAACAGCGGACGGCGATCGCGGCGCCACAGCGACCAGGACAGCGACCGCCCGCGCAAGCAAACGCCGCAGCAGGCCAAGATCGATCCCCAAGCGCCTGCGGCCGAACCTGCGCAGACTGAACCGGCGGCCACGCCCGCGCCCGCGACCGCTGCTCCGGAGCCTTCGACGGCCGCCGCGACCGTCGCGCCCGCGGATACCGCCGTGGCCACGCCGACCCAGCCTCCGGCGAGTGCGCCCGAGCCGCAGGTTCAGCAGGACGCCGTCCCTGTCGCCCAGCCTGCTCCGCCGCCTGCGGTCGTTGCGGCGACGGGGCCGGCCCCCAAACCTCCGGCGCCTGCGGCTCAGTCGGGCAATTCGCCGCTCGGCGTGTGGCTCACGGAAGAGAAGGAAGGCAAGGTTAGGATCGAGCAGTGCGGCGCCAACCTCTGCGGCTATTCGGTCGATGCGAAATCGAACCAGAACGCCGAGCAGGTCCTGATCAACATGAAGCCCGGCAAGGATTCCAAATGGAGCGGGCGAATCCTCGACCCGAACACCGGCAGCACTTATGATTCAACCATCGCACTGAAGGGTTCGGACACCCTGCGCGTCCAAGGCTGCGCCTTCGGCGGCATGTTCTGCGGCGGCCAGACCTGGAGCCGGGTGAACTAGCTGGTTGCCATCGTTGCGATCGACACAAAGGCCCCGTCGTACAGCGGGGCCTTTTGCTTGCGCAGCACGTGTTGCCGGGCCGCGTTGCCGATGCCGGCACCATCTCGGTGACCCTGGTCAGCGGCATCGAGCGCGCCGTTGGTTCCGGTCACCTCACGGGCACGTCCGGATCAGGCACCTGGCGCGGCGCACTCTGTTCCGGGACCTGGACTGCGCAGCGGATCTAGTTGCCGCGAGGTGAATTACCCGACCGCCGCGGCATATTCGGCGTCGGTGACGTGCTCCATCCAGGTCGCGTGGTTGCCATCCAGCGATTCCTGCATCGCGATGTGGACCATGCCGGTGGTCGGCGCGCCGCCATGCCAGTGCTTTTCCCCTGGCGGAATCCAGACGACGTCGCCGGGCCGGATTTCGCGCACCGGACCGCCCTTGGTCTGAACCCGGCCGACGCCTGAAATTACGTAGAGCGTCTGACCCAGCGGGTGGCTGTGCCAGGCGGTTCGCGCCCCCGGCTCGAATGCTACCCGGTTGGCGACAATGCGCGCCGGCGCTTGCGGCGTGATGATTGGGTCCTGCAAGACCGTGCCGGTGAAATTCTCCTTCGGCGCCTTGCGAGTCGGCCGTGAGCCGGCGAGGTGGATATCCATGGAATTCTTCCTGTCATGACGGACGCCGTTCGTCTGCGTCCTGATTATTTCTTCGACGCCGCGTAGCGCGCCTTGGTCTCGGCATTCATGGGGTAGAGGCCCGGCAGCACCGCGCCGGCGTTCACCTGGTCGACGATCCAGGCTTCCATGCGCTCCTGCTCGGCGCCTTCGGCCAGGATGAGATCGAGAAACGTCTGCGGGATCACCACCGCGCCGTCCTGGTCGGCAACGATGACGTCGTTCGGGAAAATGGCAACGCCGCCGCAGCCGATCGGTTCGCCCCAGCCGACGAAGGTCAGGCCGGCAACCGAGGGCGGCGCCGCAAAACCGTCGCACCACAGCGGCAGGCCGGTGCCGAGCACACCTTCGAGATCGCGCACGACGCCATCAGTCACCAGCGCCGCAACACCCCGTTTCACCATTCGCGCGCACAAAATATCGCCGAAGATGCCGGCGTCGGTGATGCCCATGGCATCGACCACGGCGATGCAGCCTTCCGGCATGGCCTCGATCGCGGTCCGCGTTGAAATCGGCGACGACCAGGATTCCGGTGTCGCCAGATCCTCCCGCGCCGGCACGAAGCGCAGCGTGAAGGCCGGCCCGACCAGCCGCTTCTGTCCCGGCCGCAGCGGACGCGAGCCCCGCATCCAGACGTTCCGCAGGCCATTCTTGAGCAGGACCGTGGTGATGGTGGCGGTGGAGACGTGGGAAAGGGTCTTGATCGCTTCGGGGGTCAAGGACATCGAAACTGCAACTCCGGTGGAAGGATTGATCGGCGGGCGCATCTTGCGGGGCACGGGCATCGCGTCAAGGGCTGTCGCCCATTTGTGGCTCGGCATCGTTCAATCGCCGCAGCTTATCACCACAATGCCGATTAATTTATTGAACTTGCAGGCCGATTTCGCGCCAACGGCGCTCCCGATGACAGGCTCCGCGAATTCCACTTCACTGCAAAACCGGCTAATGTCGTCATGCATGGCCGCGACGCTCTCCCCGCCCCGTATTCTGCCAAGTGGCGATAGCGCCATCACGGTCGAATTCAGCCGCAACATCGACGATGCCGCAAACCAGCGGGTGCTGGCGCTCGACCGCACGATCGCGAACGAGCCGGTCGCCGGCATCACCGAGACGGTGCCGACCTATCGGTCGCTGCTGGTGCACTACGATCCCGTGCTGGTCGATTTTGACACGCTCGGCAAAAAGCTCGCCGCGCTGGCGCAATGGCCCGTACCGATGACGAGCAAATCGCGGCGCTGGCGGATTCCCGTCACTTACGGCGGCGAGCATGGCATCGATCTCGAGGATGTCGCCAGGACGCTCAAGACGACCCCAGACGATATCGTGGCGCGGCATGTCGGCGGCGACTATCGGGTCGCGATGATCGGCTTCAGCCCGGGCTGGTCCTATCTCAGCGGGCTCGACAGTTTCCTGCATATGCCGCGGCGGCCGAATCCGCGGCTATTGACGCCGGCCGGGACGGTCTCGATCGGCGGCGTGCAGGCCGGCATACAATGTCTGGCCGGCCCGAGCGGCTGGCACCTGCTCGGACGCACCCCCGTGCGCACCTACCAGCTGCACCGCGACCCGACCTTCCTGCTGGAACCCGGCGACCGCGTGACGTTTTCCGCAGTCGACGCGAAAACCTTCGCCGAACTGGATCGCGCCGCGGAAAACGGCGAGATTGTCGCCGAGCTGATCGCCTCATGAGCAAGCTTGTCATCGCATCGATCGGGCCGGCGAGTTCGGTGCAGGACGGCGGCCGCCATGGCGCGCAGCGTTACGGCCTGACGCCCAGCGGCGCGATGGACCAGCTTGCGCTCGCCGCCGCCAACACGCTGGTCGGAAATGCGCCGTCCGCGGCCGCCATCGAGATCGGCCCGTTCGGCGCCGCGTTTACCGCGCGCGGGGGCGCGGTTCGGGTCGCGCTTGCGGGCGCGCCGCGCAACGCCGACATCGCGGGACGCGCGGTTGCGCTCGACACCTCGATGACGCTCGCCGACGGCGAGACCCTGACGCTGGGCTTTGCGCGCGGCGGTTCGTTCAGCTATGTCGCGATCGAGGGCGCCATTGCCGGCGAGCCGGTGTTCGGCAGCCTGGCGGTGAACGCGCGGGCTGGCCTCGGCAGCCCGTATCCGCGCCCGCTCCAGCCCGGCGATGAATTGGAGACGCAAGCCGCCAGCGGCGCGGCCGAGCGCCGGATCGAACTTCCGGGCGCTGTCGACGGGCCAATCCGCGTGGTGCTGGGGCCGCAGGACGACGAATTCGCTGACGCAGAAAAGGAACTGTTTCTGAACAGCGAATGGAAGATATCGGCGACCAGCGATCGCATGGGCTACCGGCTCGAGGGTCCCGCGATCAAGCATCTGCACGGTCACAACATCGTCTCCGACGGCACCGTCAACGGCAGCATCCAGGTGCCCGGCATTGGCGCGCCGATCGTGCTGATGGCGGACCGCGGGATCAGCGGCGGTTATCCCAAGATCGCGACCCTGATTTCGGCCGATTTCGGCCGGTTCGCGCAGGTTCCGGCCGGCAAAGCCTTTCGGTTCAAAGCCGTCAGCATGGCCGAAGCGCAAGGAGAGGCGCGGAAGTTCGCTGGTCTGCTGCGCAGCCTGCCCGACCGGTTGCGTCCGATCGAAGCTTTCGATCTCAACATCGAGGCGCTAAGAGATGCTAACGTCGCCGGCAGCGCCGTCAGCGCGGTCGACGCCCGAACCTGGCAGACGCCGTCGGCAGACGCGTTGGCGCAAGACTGATTTAAGATCCACTCGCGCAAGGGGACAGACATGACAACCATCGATCTCAACTGCGATCTCGGCGAAAGTTTTGGGCCGTGGGAAATGGGCAATGACGCGGCGATGATCGAGCTCGCCACCTCGGTCAACGTCGCCTGCGGGTTCCACGCCGGCGATGCGGACATCATGCGCAAGACCTGCGAGTTGGCGAAGGCGCGCGGCGTCAGCGTCGGCGCCCATCCCGGCTACCGCGATCTGCACGGTTTCGGCCGCCGGCCGTTTCCGGGCATGAAGGCCTCCGAGATCGAGAACCTGGTCGCCTACCAGATCGGCGCGCTGCAGGCGATCGCGACCACGGCCGGCCACAAGGTGACCCACGTCAAGGCGCATGGCGCGCTGTCGAACGTCGCCTGCGAGGACGACGCGACCGCCAGGGCCATCGCTTCCGCCATCAAGGCGGTCGATCCCAATCTGGTCTTCGTGGTGTTGGCGAATTCGCCGCTGGTCAAGGCCGGTGAAGCCGCCAACCTGCCGATGGTGCATGAAGTGTTCGCCGACCGCGCCTATGAAGATGACGGCTCGCTGGTGTCGCGCCGCAAGCCCGGCGCGGTGCTGCACGACGCCAAGGCGATCGCGGATCGCGTGGTACGGATGGTGCAGGACGGTGCCGTGGTTTCAGTCACGGGCAAGTTAATCAAAATGCGCACCGACACCGTGTGCATTCACGGCGACACGCCCGGCGCAGTCGAAATCGCCCGCGGCGTGCGGAAAGCACTTAGAGACGGCGGTATCGAGGTGGCGCCGTTCAGGGTGAATTAGCGCGTCTAGAATGGATGAACCGACAGCGTTCCGAATATCACGGCCGCGATAAGGGCAAAGGCACCGTACAGGGCCGCCGCATGGAACCCGGTTCCGGTTCGCCGGGACAGAGAACGCGCATAAAAATGAAGGCGGGCTTCCGCCGATAGTTCGCGCATGGTCGATCTCCAACGCCCCATATCGCGGCCAATGGAGTACGTCCCCGCGTCAGATTCAAGGCGACCGCTAAAATAGCGATATGAAAGCTTCGTGACCGCGTAATTGGAGTCAAAAATTCTCTGCCGCGGATTCGTGCGAGAATTTTATTCGTTAGCATTTGATGCGGATTAGAGCCGGCTCCGGGAACCCTAATACACATCCTGCTGGAACCGACCCTTCTTCTTGAGTTCCCCGACGAAGCTGACGGCTTCATCGGTGGAACGGGCGCCGTACTGCGCGACAATATCGACCAGCGCCCGCTCGACGTCCTTCGCCATCCGCTTGGCGTCGCCGCAGATGTAGACGTTGGCGCCTTCGGCGAGCCATGTCCACAATTCGCGGCCGACCTCACGCATGCGGTCCTGCACATAGAATTTCTTGTCGCCGTCGCGCGACCACGCCAGCGACAAGCGTGTCAGGTGCCCTGAAGTCTTGAGCGCCTTCAGCTCGTCCGAATAGAAGAAATCGCAGTCGCTGCGCTGATGGCCGAAGAATAGCCAGTTCTTCCCCTGCGCGCCGGTCGCCTTGCGGTCGAGCAGGAAGGCGCGGAATGGCGCCACCCCGGTGCCGGGACCGATCATGATGACCGGCGTCCTGGGATCCTGCGGCAGCGCGAAGCCGTGTGCCTTCTGGACATAAACCTTCACCTCGTCGCCGGGCTGAATGCGCTCCGCCAGGAAGGTCGAGGCAAGGCCGAGGCGCTGGCGCTTGCCGATAACGTAGCGCACGCAGTCGACGGTCAGCGACAGCTTTCCGGGCGTCGCATTGTGCGATGACGAAATCGAGTAGAGCCGCGGCTGAAGCACCTCCAGCGCCTCGACGAAGGCCTCGGGATGCGGGCGCACCTTGGAGAATTTCTGCAGCACCGCCATCACGTCGAGCGTCGCCGCGTCGCCGTCGGGATCCTCGCCTTGCGCCAGCGCGCGGGCCTTTTCACGCTGCGCGCCGCCGGTGAGATATGAGAACAGCTCGAACAGCGAATCCGGCGCCGGTGACAGCGAGACATCGTCGAGCAGTACCTCGCGCAGCGTCTTACCCCTGACCTCCGTAGTATGCGAGGCTCCGAGCAAGGCGATGATCTGATCGACGTGGCCGAGGTCGTTGCGGGCGTAGATGCCAAAGGAATCGCCGACGACATAGTCGAGGCCGCAGCCGGACAGATCGAAATCGATGTGCCAGGTTTCCTTTTCCGATCCAGGCTTGTTCAGAAGGCGTCGCGACACGAAGGTGGCAGCGACCGGATTGTCGCGCGATCGTCCCGGCTCGGCCGTGACCGCCGGTGTTGCCGCGGCCGGCGCCAGCGCCGGGCTTGGTGACGTGGCCTGAGCCTTCGCCAATTCCTCGTGCAGCGACTTCAGCATCCGGGCGGTTTCCTTGCCGCCGGGGACGCAGAGATTGAGACGCGCCTCTGCCTTGTTGGCG
>DATNMT010000371.1:0-17846 GCA_035602495.1 Bradyrhizobium sp. | reverse complement strand
GACCGAGCCCATCACGCCTGAGCGCCGAAACAGCACGCGCTCGGTCGGGTTGTCGACGATCACGTCGGCGACCAGCCCGGAGAAATTGATGTCGTTGGCGCCGATCGACAGCAGGATCAGGTCGAGTTTGCGGTCGGGCTGGCGCTTCTTCGCCGCGGCGAGGGCCAGTCGCAATTCGTCGAGTTGCGCATTGACCGAGCCGAGGCAGCTGTTGGCGGATTTGGTCGGCAGGCATTCGCGGGCGCGCTGCGGGCCGAACAGCCCGTCGGGGATGGTGGCGCCGGTGCAGGCGAGCGGCAGATAGGTCACCGCGATGTGCCGGTATTCGACCGCGAGCGCCAGCGCGGTGCGGGTCTGGTAGCTGTACAGCGAGCGGTGGCAGGCCGAATTGAACCACAGCGCGCTCTGGCGCTGCCATGCCGCCAGCGTGTCGGGCGCCTCGCAGGCCCGTCCGCCCTTATAGCCGGCGCGGCTCGGACGATAGTACTGGGCGACCGCGGAGCTCAGGTAATAGCGGAAGCAGAATCCCTCGTCCGACAGGCCGATGGCGCGGTCCGGATTGCCCTCGCCGGAGGCGACGCTGTCGCCGAGGCCGGCAATGAAGATATCGCGCACCATGATCTCGGTCGAAATCCGCTGCGGCGCCTCGGGCCCGGAGGAGATGTCGACGGTCGCAACCGTGGTGCGGCCATAACGCGCCCGCATATTGACCGGTTCGGCGCAATCGAAGGTGGAGGTTTGCGGACCGTCGCCATCGTTGAACGACCAGGCGCAGGTGGCGCCGACCGGAACCTCGCCGCTGAGGCGGACGGTGACGGCGTGATCCACCGGCGTCAGATAGCTCTCCTTGACGTTGTCGCGGGTGCAGGGCTCGCTGAGGCGGCCCTGCAGATCGATGCAGAGGCGGTTCACCATATTGCGCGCCCAGCCGCGGCCGTCGCTTTGCAGCTCCAGCGCCTGCTCCGAGGCAAGCACGCTGCGGTCGCGCGCGCTTTCGGCATGCAGCAGGAAATCGCGCTCCTCGCGGAACAGCCGGAAGCGGTTGCGGACCTCCCACGATATCCGCATCGGGGTATCCGGCGCGCCCTGCGCCGCCGCCGGCGCGGTGAGGGCGGTCAGCGCTCCCCACAGCAGCGCGCAACCGGCGATCGAACGGAAGCAAATTCGGACCATGGCGCGTTTGACGTTACCGTTGGGGCGGAAATAAGAGAGATCGCTCAAAAACAGAACAGTGCGCGCGCCGTTACCCCTGCGCCTGCCGGCGCTTCACCGGTTGCGGCTGCCGGCCTTCCAGCGGCTGCACGGCGGCGGGAGCCGGGAAGCTCTCGTTCAGCTCGCTCAACCGGCGGCGTTTCTGCCAGGGTTTCACGACGTTGAGCCAAAGCTCGCGCGTTCCCATGATGCTGATCGAGAGCGAGAACGGGATCAGGAAGTACAGCACCCGGAACACCAGTAGCGTGGCCAGCAACTGCTCCCTGCCGAATTGCGGCAGCGCCACCAGCATCGCCGCGTCGAACACGCCGAGGCTGCCGGGCGCATGGCTGGCGAAACCGAGCAGGGTTGCCAGAATGAACACCACCGCCAGCGAAACAAAATCGATGCCGGGATCGGCCGGCATCAACAGATACATCGCCATCGCGCAGAAGCCGAGATCGACCACCCCGATCAGGACCTGCAGCAGCGTCAGCCGCGCCGAGGGCAGCACCACTTTCCAGCCGTGCTGACCGAGCTCGCGGCGGTTCTTGCCCAGCACCAGCCAGATGAAATAGGCCGCGATGCCGGCGAGGCAGCCGAACGCGATCAGCCGGTTCATCGCCGACGGCAGCAGGTCCATGGTGGAGGCGGCCCAGGGATGCAACGCCATGCCGATGCCGAGCACCACCAGGTTGCCGAGCCAGAAGGTGAGGCCGGACAGGAAACAGATTTTTGCGACATCGATGGCGCTGAGCCCGTAGTCCGAATAAATCCGGAACCGGATCGCGCCGCCGGTGAACACGGTGGCGCCGATGTTGTGGCCGATCGTATAGCTGGTGAAGCTCGACATCGCCGCGATGCGATAGGGCACGTGCCTCTTGCCGATGGTCCTGAGCGCAAAGAAATCATAAAATGTCAGCGTGCAGAACGCCCCGACCACGCACAGCGCGGCAAGCGCGATGTGGTGCGGCGGCAGTTCCGTCAGCGCAACCAGGATCACGCCGGTATCGACGCCCTTCAACGTCCGGACCAGGGTCGTGACCGCGAAGGCGATGATCAGAAGGCTCGCCGCGATTCCGAGCCGTTTCCAGCCGATCCATCTCTTGAAGCCACGCCCCAGCGTGGTCAGCAGTCCGTGCATTCATCCTCCCGGCAGGGCGGCAACCAAATGAGGGCCCCTGGACGCGTTTGGTGGACCCGCGGCGGCCGACCGCTCCACTTACCAAGACCCATAGGGCAAAAACGTTGCGTTGTGCAGTCCTTGACAAGGCCGGCTTCGGCAATGAATGCGCGCGGCTGTCATATGCCCTACATATGCCGTTATGCACCGGATTCGAGTCCCTGGGTCCCGCCGGCGGCCGTTCCCGCCGCTGCCGGCGTTCCCTGTTCCATCACCGGTTTTCGCGAAGCCCGTCAGGAACAACCGCACGATCCGCCGGTTAGCGCTGGCATCACCTATCGAACATATCGGCGTGGCGGCGACGAACAGGCCGCGCGCGCGTGTGTTCCCCAAAACAAAAAGGATGCGAATATGGGACTCTTCAGCAAAGACATCAAAACCATGAACGATCTGTTCGTGCATCAGCTGCAGGACATCTATTACGCCGAGAAGCAACTCGTGAAGGCGCTTCCGAAACTGGCCGATAAGGCCACGGACAAGCAGCTCAAGCAGGGCTTTTTGACGCATCTCGACGAAACCAGGACCCATGTGCAGCGGCTGGAGCAGGTGTTCCAGATGATTGGCGCCGAGGTGAAGGCGGTCGACTGTCCGGCGATCGACGGCATCATCAACGAAGCCGACGAGGTCGCCGGCGAAGTTGCCGACAAGGCGGTGCTGGACGCCGCGCTGATCAACGCCGCCCAGGCCGCCGAGCATTACGAGATCGCACGCTATGGCAGCCTGATCGCGTGGGCCAAGCAGCTCGGCCGCAACGATTGCGCCAGCGTGCTGCAGAAGACGCTGGAGGAGGAACGCGCCACCGACAAGAAGCTGACCACGCTCGCCGAGAGCAAGGTCAACCTTCGCGCCGCGAGCTGATTTCGCGAAGCAGGAATGGTTGAGACAAAACGTCGCGCGGAGGTTTCCGCGCGGCGTTTTTGCTTTTCGGCGTCCGGTTCGGGGATCGCGCCGGACACACTTGCCGCGATCTGGCGCGGGACGACGACCCGCGCGTGAGTCACGCCTTGCGCAGTGCAAAATGCGCGCCGCAAAACGCCATCGCGGCGCCGAGGCACAGCGCCGCGATACCCGAGAGTACGCCGGATATGGTCGGAATTCTCGGCGCCGACGCGGCCTGGCCGGCGCCGGCCAGCACCAGCACGCCGACCGCGATCAGGAACTGGCGCATCCGCTGCGGAATCTGCCCGGAGACCGCGCTGTTCATCAGCGTTGCAGTGAAATAGCCGCCCGAAAATCCGACGGTCGCGATCAGCCACCACGCGATCGCGGCGCCCGCCGGCATGAAGTCGCTGGTATCGGATCGCCAGAGGCCGCCGAGATCGAGCCCGTAGCGTGCGCCCAGCATGTGCACGGCAAGCGCCAGCAGCACCCCGGAGATCACGGCGCCAGCCAGTATCAGGCGGCGCGGAAAATAAGTCGTCTCAGCCATGCCGCGCTTGTAGGATAAAGCCGGCTCGGCGCGCAAGCCGACGCTGTTATCAATCACCGGGGTGTTCGGATTGCCAGAGCCGCCGCAGGACCAGGCGATGACGATACCGGCGGATGACACGCGTGGGGTCCGCTATGCCTACAAGGCGTCGCTGATCGGGGCCGCGCATCAATTCGAACTGACCGATGTCGGGCTGTCGTGGCGTGTCGCGGGCAGGGCCGGGGTGTGGCCCTACACCGCGATTTCGGCCATCAGGCTGTCGTTTCGCCCGGTTTCGATGCAGTCGCACCGGTTTCGCGCCGACATCGATTCCGCCGAGGGCGGGCGCATCGCCATCCTCTCGACCAGCTGGCAGACCGCTTCGCTGATGGCGCCGCAGGACAGCGACTACCGCGCCTTCGTCACCCGGTTGCACGCGCGGATGCGCGAGGCCGGAAGCGGGGCTGCGCTGGCCGGCGGACTGACGCCGCGAACCTATGCCGCCGCCATTTTCCTGCTGGCGCTGGTGGTGATCGCGATAGCGGCACTGTTCGTTCGCGCCATCGTCACCGGCGAATTCACGGGCGCGCTGTTTCTGATCGGCTTCACCGCGCTGTTTTCCTGGCAGGTCGGTGGTTTCGTGCGGCGTAACCGGCCGCGGAACTACACGTTCGACCATTTGCCCGAGGCGCTGCTGCCGTAGTTGCCCGACCGCAATCAAACGCAATGAAATTTGACTTCGCGATGCGGTCCGCGCGCGGCATCGTCATCCGATCTGTTGCGAAACGAGGCGGATCATGGAGGATCGGCGCGGCCGATTGCCGACCGAAGCGGAAATCGCCGAGATCAACGCCCGGCATTTGATCGACACGCCGCTGAAGCCCGCCGACCTGCTGTTCGTGTTCGGCACGCGCGAGGATGTTGCGCGGCGCGCCGATGAAGCTGTCAGGCTTTGGCGCAAGGGCTTTTTCCGATGGTCGATCGTGAGCGGCGGCGTGACGCCGGGCTCCGATCGTTCCGAATGCGAAATCATCAAGGCCGCGATGGTGGCCGGCGGCATCCCGCGGAGGCGCATCCTGGAAGAACACCGCGCCACTAATACCGGCGAGAATGTAATGTTGTCGCTACCCGTCATCGAAGCGGCGCTCGGGCTTGTAAACATCTGCAGCGTGATTTGCCTCGGCAATACCTGGACGGCGCGGCGTTATCCGATGACGCTGCACCGCTACTGGCCGGAGGTCGAGAAGATGCTGGTCACCGTCGACAGTTTCGAGACGCCGCGCTCGCTCTGGCACACCGATCCTGTCTTTCGCAGGCGCGTTCTCGCCGAGTGGGACAAGATCGAGCCGTACAGGGCGAAGGGTTTTATCGCTGAGTGGCCGGTGTAGTAGCGTCCGGGACACGCGCGTTACGCAGCTGCCAGGCCGCCCCATGCGATGCCAAAGCCGCCGTCATCGTCGCAGCGATCGGGAATGCGCGGTTTCGCTGAACGGGCAGGGCTGCGGCGCTCGCGCAGCCGGTGGATGCGCGCAACCGGCTGACGGATGGCCGCCGCGATGACGCGCATCGCAGACCGGGCGAGCCACGCGGCAAAGCGCAGTGCGGCTTGCAGATGCGCTCGTCCGGCGGCGAGCCGAAGCAGCACGATCCATTCGAGATACATCAGCGCGTCGCCGGCAAACAGGAACGCCAGATCGATCGGGAAGGTCTGCGCAAAGGCCAGCGCCAGCATCAGGACGAGGATGAATTCCAGCACGCGCCGCAAGGTCAGCCGGCTGAGGAAATCGGCGAACTGCACGACCAGGACTTCCCAAAGCGCGTCACCGACGACAAGCGGAATTTCGTAACTCCATTTGCGC
Source organism: Bradyrhizobium sp. (assembly GCA_035602495.1). GTDB lineage: Bacteria > Pseudomonadota > Alphaproteobacteria > Rhizobiales > Xanthobacteraceae > Bradyrhizobium. The sequence continues at coordinate 12,205 of DATNMT010000371.1, read as the reverse complement.
CACCAGTTCTTCACGCCAGTTCTCCGCCGTTGGATCGGCGCAATCATCCGATGGCCGGGCGCGTCGATCCAGTGATTTAATGCCGCACCACCAGCACCGAGCATTTGGCGTAGCGCACGACATGGCCGGCGTTGGAGCCGAGGAAATAGGTCCGCATCGCCGGCCGGTGCGAGGTCATGACGATCAGGTCGGCATGAACGGCGGCGGGCTCCTCGAGGATCTCGTGATAGATGCCGCCCTGCCGCACCACGCTGGAAATGCGGGACGGCTCGATGCCGGATTCGCGCGCCACGATGGCAAGCGCCTCTTCCGAGGTCTGGCGCTGCTGGGCATCGAAATCGGCGGGCACGTATTCCGCGAGCATCACCGGCGTCATCGGCAATATGTTGAGGAGGCGCACCGAGCCGCTCCAGGTCTGCGACAGCGTCGCCGCGGTGGCGATCGCGGGCTTCGCCAGATCGGTGTCGGAAAGATCGATCGGGACCAGAATGGATTTGAACATCTTGCGCCTCCCACGTCCTCAATTAAGCCTAGCACAGTTTGACGGCCCGGCGACGAAGGGCGGCGCGCTAGTCGTCCGAAGCCTGCTTCAACAGCTTCGGACTGACAAAGCCCACCAGCCGTCCGCGACGGAATGCCACGTCGGTCCAGTCGTCGGTATCGAAGTCGAACACCGCAAGGCCCGACGTCGGCAGGTTGTCGGCGAGCGCCCGGCGCCCGGCGGCGTCGCCGCGGCCGGCAAGCGCCAGCGCCAGTTCATGCATGCCGGGATTGTGCCCGACCAGCATCAGCCGCGCCGGATCGGAGGCCGACGCGTCGCGTATGATCTGCAGGAGCTGCGCGGGGTCCGCGCCATAGAGGTCCGGCACAAGCTCGACCATCGGCTCCGGCGCCAGTTCCTTCATCGCCTCCCAGGCGATTTCCCAGGTCTGGTGTGCGCGGATCGCGTGCGAAACCAGCACCAGGTCGGGAAACGGCGGATGGCGGCCGATCCAGCCGCCGATCTCGGCAGCGTCGTGGCGGCCGCGATTGTCGAGCCGGCGGTCCTGATCGCGGCCTGAGGGTGCGTCGTTTTCGGTTTTGGCGTGACGAAACAGCATCAAACGGCGCATGGCGCAATCTCGATTCGTTTTGGGCACGCGGATTAATGTACAGACCGGGGCTCAGGACAAGGTGACAAGCGGCGGATCGGCCCGTAAGAAAACGGCATGAACGAGACTCTCACGAGCAAGATCGCAAGTCCCGGCGCCGCTGACATCCCGGAGCGTTCCCGCCTTTCCTTCGATCTGGACGTCGACATCGCCGTCGTCGGCGCCGGGCTCGCCGGGTTGACGGTGGCGCGCGAGGCCGCCCGGTTAGGGGCCAGCGTCGCCGTGCTCGAAGGCCGGCATGTCGGCTGGAACGCTTCCGGCCATCAGCTCGGCACGGTGATGCCCGGCTACGGCCTGCCGATCGGCGAACTGATCGCGCGCATCGGCTTCGAGGACAGCCGCGAACTCTGGGCGCTGTCGCGGGAAGGCGCCGACTATGTCCGGGCCACCGCGACCGAGGAATTGATTCCGGGCATCGCGCCGAGCGACGGCGCCCTCGAAGTGTCCAACGTCGAGGCCGGCGACCAGCTGATCGCCCGGCTGCAAATGCTGGGCGAGGATTTCGAGACCGAGGTCGAAGGCTGGCAGGTCGATCGCGTGCGCGCCGCGCTCCGGACCGATCATTATTTCCACGGCGTGTATTACCCGAAGGCGTTTCAGATCGACGGCCGCAAATATGTCCACGGCCTTGCCGCGCTGGCGCGGCGGGCCGGCGCGCGCATCTTCGAGGACACCCCGGTCGTCAGCATCGATCCGTCGGGCATCCGCAAGCGCATCGTGACGCCGTCGGCGCGGTTGCGCGCCTCCCACATCGTGCTTGCCGGCAACATCCATCTCGGCGCGCCGCTGCGGCGGTTGTCCGAGACGCTGCTGCCGGTGTGGCGCTATGCCGGGATCACGGCGCCGCTCGGCGCGCGCCTGGCCGAGACGATCGGGTTCGGCGGATCGGTGACCGACAGCGACGGCATCGATCATTTCCGGGTGGTCGACGGCGATCGCTTGATGTGGGCCAGTCCGGAAACCACCTGGGCCGCGCGGCCGCAGCGTTTCGCGCCCGCCATTGCGCGGCGGATCCGAACGATCTTCCCCCGGCTCGGAAGCGTCGAGATCGCTGAGGTCTGGGGTGGCGCGATCGGACAGACCGTGCACGGCATGCCGCAGATCGGCCAGTTGCGTAAGGGCCTGTGGGTTGCCAGCGGATTCGGCCGCCAGGGCCTGAACACGTCGGCGATGGCGGGACAGCTGATCGCCCGCAGCATCCTGTGGGGCGATGAACGCTGGCGGCTGTTTTCGCCGTTCGAGCTGGTCTGGGCCGGTGGCGCCACCGGCCGGATCGCCGGATACGCCATCGGCATGTGGGGACGGGGATTTTCCGCCGCCGCCGGCGCGATGGCTCGCCACCGCGAACGATTGCGGGCCCAGGAGCGGATTCGCGAGGCGCGGCTGGCGGAAGCCAATCGCCAGGCCGGAACCCGGCCTTCGCCGCAACGTCGTCCGCCGCCGGGCCGCCCGCGTCCGCCGCGGCCGCAACCGCCGGTGCCGGCGGATTCGGGCGAAGGCGAGGGAACGTAAATGCTGCCTCGTGTCCCGGACGCGGTGCAGCGTTCTCCTGGCGATGCCGACGGGTCGCGCGAATGCGCGCCCGATGACGGGCTCCGCATCGTCCAGTACGCTGCTTCCGCTGAGCCGGCACCCATCGAGGAAGTGTTTGGGCCCCGGCTAGCGGCCGGGGCACGATAGCTCCCAACAAAGTGAGAAAAATACCGCCCGTTCGGTGTAACTTCGGCCACCCGCCCGCGTATTTGACAGCGAACCGTCAGGTATCCCGCTTCAACCGGAGACCATCATGATCGACCGCCGTATCCTGCTCGCATCCGTTGCTACGCTACTCGGCCTTGCCGCGTTCCGCTGGCTGCGCGCTTCCCCGGCCCAGGCCGCGGAGAAATTCGAGATCGAGAAGACCGACGCGGAATGGCGCGCGCAGCTGACCCCGCAGCAGTATGAGATATTGCGGCAGCAGGGCACCGAGCGGCCGGGCTCGAGTCCGCTCCTGAAGGAGCATCGCAAGGGCATCTTCGCCTGCGCCGGCTGCGACCTGCCGCTGTTCTCCTCGGAAACCAAATTCGAAAGCGGCACCGGCTGGCCGAGTTTCTATCAGCCGCTGGAGAACGCCGTCGGCAAGACCGAAGATCGCACCTTCGGGATGTTGCGGACCGAAATTCACTGCCGCCGCTGCGGCGGCCATCTCGGCCACGTCTTCGACGACGGGCCAAAGCCGACCGGCCTGCGCTATTGCATGGACGGCTTCGCGCTGGTGTTTCATCCGGCGTCACCGTCGGCAACCTGAAGCTTGTCATAGCCCGGCAATTGTTGCCCGCCCGGCAATTGTGCCCCGGTCTTCGGACCGGGGCACTTTCATTTAACGTATTGAAATAATTACTTTTTCGATTCTGGCATAACGCTTGCGAGACTCTCCTTCGATTGCGGCCGCGATCTGCAGATCGGCGCGCCGTCCGGGATCGAACTTGGAGACAATGTTATGGGTATCTTCGATGCACTGAATACTTCCGTCGGCGGTTTGCAGGCGCAGTCCTTCGCGCTCCAGAATATTTCGGGCAACATCGCGAACGCCTCGACCGTCGGCTACAAGGGGATCGGGACCAGCTTCGAAGATCTGATTCCGGATGCGACGTCACCCAGCAGGCAAGTGGCGGGCGGCGTGACAGCGTTTGCGCAGTCAACGATCACCACCCAGGGCACCGTCTCCGTCACCGCGGTCGCGACCAACATGGCGATCAATGGCGACGGTTTCTTCTCGGTGCAGAAATCCACCGGAACGGTCGACAACGTTCCCACCTTTAGCGGCGTCACCGACTATACCCGCCGCGGCGATTTTCAAACCAATGCCAACGGCAATCTGGTCAACGGCGCGGGATATTACCTGATGGGCGTCGCGGTCGATCCGAAGACCGGCAACCCGCTCGGCAATGTTCCCCAGGTGCTCCAGTTCCAGAACAACTTCATTCCGGCCCAGACCACCACCTCGATCAACTATGCCGCCAACCTGCCGTCCACCCCGACGACGGCCATCAGCAGCACCGCGCCGAGCGGAACGATCACGGCCCTCGGCGGCCTCAATCCCCTTGATTTCACCGGAAATCCTCTGACCACGGCGGCCACGGGGTTCACCGACGCCACGACAACGGGCACTCCGGTGTCAAACAATCTGGGGGCAACGATCACCACGAATACCAAGCTGTCGGGAGCCGCCGGCGACCAGTTGACGGCAGGATTTGCGGCAGGCGACACGCTCACGGTCGACGGCACCACCTTTACCTTCGTCAATACCGGCTCGACAGCCGGCACCACCGGCACAAATATCGACATCAGTGACACGGTTGGCACCTTGCTCAACAAGATCGGCGGGGTCACCGGCGTCGCACCGGTTCTTGCCCCAGGCGGCGCTACCGGCACGATCACCCTGCACACGGGGACGGCGGCAGATCTCGCGATCTCGGTCACGCCGTCCCCGGGTAGCGGCGCGAATGCACTGGCCGCGCTCGGATTTGCCGGGGGCGCCGTGAACAAGGCGCGTACCACGTTCACCTCGCCGCCGACGGGAGCGGTAACCGCCAACGACCAACAGACCTTCCTGAACGAGTCGATCAGCGGCGGCGCCGTCACCGCCTATGATTCGACGGGAACCGCCGTCAACCTGCAATTGCGATGGGCGAAGATCGACAGCGCGGCCCTCGGCGGAGCGCACACCAATACCTGGAACCTGTTCTACCAGTCCAATCCGAGTGCCACGGGCACGCAAACCGCATGGGTCAATGCCGGAACCAATTTCACCTTCAACCCGGCGGGGGTGCTGACCAGTCCGGCCACTCCCGCCATCACCATCCCCAATGTTGCCGTCGGCAACCAGACGCTCGGCAACCTGTCGCTCAGCACGGGTTCCGGCGGCCTGACGCAATTTGCCTCTACCGGCGGCACCGCCACCATCAATGCCGTGACCCAGAACGGTTTTGCCGCCGGCCAACTGCAATCGGTCGCCATCAACAACAACGGCATCGTGGTCGGAACATTCTCCAACGGGCAAAATCTCGATCTCGCTTCCGTGACGCTGTCGCACTTCAACGGCACCAATTACCTCAAGAGCCTCGACGGCGGCGCCTACGCCGTCACCGATCAGTCGGGTCCGGCGATCATCGGCGCCTCGGGCAGTATCAGCGGCTCGTCGCTGGAAGGCTCCAACACCGACATCGCCTCCGAATTCACCAAGCTGATCGTGACCCAGCAAGCCTATTCGGCGAATACCAAGGTGATCACCACGGCCAACACCATGGTCCAGGATCTCCTGAACGTGTTGCGTTGATTGTTTTTACAGAGGTCAGCACGGTTGACCTGAGGCGGCCGATATGAGTTTGGGTTCAGCTCTCGCCACTGCGATGTCCGGGTTGCGCGCCAACCAGGCCGCGCTTTCGATCGTGTCGTCGAATATCGCCAATGTGCAGACGCCCGGCTACGTCGCGCAGAGCGTCAACCAGGTCGAGGTAACGACCGGCGACATCGGTTCGAGCGTGATGGTGACCGGCGTCAATCGCCAGCTCAACCAGTTCGTGCAATCGCAGTTGCGGACCGAAACAGCCGGCGGCGCCTATGCCGACCAGATCGCGAGCGTTCTGACCCAGTTGCAGTCGGTTTATGGAACGCCGGGAGACGCCGGATCGCTGGAAACCGCGTATTCGAATTTCACGACGGCGCTGCAGTCGCTGTCGACCACCTCGGGCAGTTCCTCGTCGCAGATCTCCACGGTGACGGCGGCGCAGAATCTGGCGCAGCAGCTCAACGCAACGACGCAGGGCATCCAGACGCTGCGGACCAATGCCGAGCAGGACCTCAGCATCTCGGTCGGGCAGGCCAATACCGCCATGGCCCAGATCGCCAAGCTCAACACCCAGCTGCAGGGCATGAACGCCACCGACCCGACCGCCGCGACGCTGATGGATCAGCGCGACCAGGCGATCGACCAGCTTTCGCACCTGATGGATATTCGCGTCTCCAGCACCGGCAACAACCAGACCACGATCTACACCTCGAACGGCGTCGAACTGGTCGGCGCCCAGGCCTCGACGCTGAATTTCAACTCGCAGGGCACGCTGAACGCCAATTCGCAGTGGACCAACAATCCGGCGACCTCCTCGGCGGGCACCATCACCATCAAGCTCGCGAACGGCGCCAGCATCGACCTGGTCGCCAACAACTCGATTAGCTCCGGCCAGATCGCCGCCGATCTCACGCTGCGCGACAAGACGCTGGTTCAGGCGCAGACCCAGGTCGATCAGCTGGCGGCGTCGATGGCGAGCGCGCTGTCCGACAAGACCACCGCCGGCACCGCGGCTCCCGCGGCGCTGGCGCCGAAGGCCGGATTCGATGTCGACCTGTCGAACGTGCTGCCCGGCAACTCGGTCAACCTGACCTACACCGATACGGCGACCAATACCCAGCATCAGGTCACCATCGTGCGCGTCGACGATCCGACCGCGCTGCCGTTGTCGAATGCCGGCGGAAATCCGAACAACCCGACCATCGGCATCAATTTTACCGGCGGCATGGCGTCGGTGGTTTCGCAACTGAACACCGCCTTGGGCGGCGCCAATCTGCAGTTTTCCAATCCCGCCGGCTCGACCTTGCGGGTGGTCGACAGCGGCACCGGTGCTGCGACCGTCAACGCGGCCTCGGCCACGACGACGGTTTCCTCGCTCACGAGCGGGAGCCCGCAGCTGCCGCTGTTTACCGACGGCGGTTCGCTGTACACGGGCGCCATCACCGGCACCGGCTCGCAGCAGACCGGACTGGCCGGGCGCATCACCGTCAATTCCGCGCTGCTCGCCGATCCCTCCAGGCTCACGGTTTTCAGCACCTCGCCGCCGACCAGCCCCGGCGATACCACGCGCCCGGACTTTCTGTATTCGCAGCTGACGTCGGGCAGCTTCACCTATTCGCCGGCAACAGGCCTGGGCTCGGCGCCGTCGCCGTTCAAGGGAACGCTGTCCAGCTACATGCAGCAGTTCCTGAGCTTGCAGGCCAACGCGTCGACGTCGGCGACCCAGCTCCAGCAGGGTCAGGATGTGGTGGTCAACGCGCTGCAGCAGAAGTTCAAATCCACCTCCGGCGTCAACATCGATACCGAAATGGCGAACCTGATCTCGCTGCAGAACATCTATGCGGCCAACGCGCATTTGATGTCCGCGGTTCAGACCATGATGACCACTCTCATGCAGGTCCAGGTGTAAGGTATGGCAATCAACAGCGTCACTTACGGACCCACTGTTCTCAATCAGTCGCTGGTGACCCTCAAGGATCAGCTGACGACGCTGCAGTCGCAGCTGACGACGGGCAAGAAGTCGACGTCCTATGCGGGGATGGGGGTCAACGAAGGCTTCGCCATCGCGGCAAGATCGCAACTGGCCGATATCTCCGCGTTCAGCGATACCATGACCAACATCAATACCGACATCGGCGTCGCCAACACCGGGCTGCAGTCGATGGTCGATATCGGCACGACGGTGCTCAACAGCGCCAACAGTTCGATGCAAACCTTGAACAGCGCCGGACAGACCATCGGGCAGCAGACCGCCAACTCCCAGCTTTCCTCGATGCTGGGGATTCTCAATCTGCAGGCGGGCGACCGCTATCTGTTTTCCGGCGGCGCCATCAATACTCCCTCGGTTGCCTCGATCGACAATATCCTCAACGGCACCACCTCCCAGGCCGGATTGAAGCAGGTGATCGCCGAGCGCCAGCAGGCCGATCTCGGCACCAGCGGTCTCGGGCGCCTCGCGATCACGTCGCCGACGCCGACCTCGGTGCAGGTGGCGGAGGATGTCGCCGGCTCGCCGTTCGGCCTGAAATTGAACGCGGTGTCGTCAACACTGACGGGCGCGACCGTGACCGGGCCTGCGGGTTCGCCAGCCGCGGTCTCGATCGCGCTCGGCGTCACCAACCCCAACAACGGCGACCAGGTGAGCTTTTCGTTCAACCTGCCTGACGGCACCACCGAACAGATTCAGCTGACGGCCTCCAGCGCAACCCCGCCGCCGGCCGGCAGCTTCGCCATCGGCGCGACCCCGACCGCGACCGCGGCCAATCTCAATGCGGCGCTGAACACGGCGATCGGCACGCTGGCCAATACATCGCTGGTGGCGGCCTCCGCCATTCAGGCCGGCAATGATTTCTTCAACACCACGGGAACGGCGACCGGAAGCGTGGCCAGCAACAAGTTGACGGTCCCTGCGCCGATCACCGGGGCGACGGCCTTGTCGGGTCTTACCAATACGGATTCGCTTTCCACCAATTTTGCCGCCGGCGATACCATCACCGTCAACGGCACGCCGATCACCTTCGTCGCCTCGGGGGCTGCCGGCAACCAGCTCAACGTGACCGACAGCGTCCAGACGCTGCTGTCGAAAATCGACTCGATCACGGGCACCTCGACCCCCTCGACCATCCATGGCGGCGTGATCGCGCTGCATACCGACAATGCCTCGAGCCTGTCGGTCACCAGTTCGAACGCGGCCGCGTTCGCAGCGCTCGGTTTTCCCGCCACCGCCACCGCGACCGTCCCGCCGCTGCGGGTCGGCAGCTCTCCGGCGGCCACGGCGACGACGCTGGTCAGCGGCACGCCAGCGAACACGGTCAGCTGGTACACCGGCGACGCCGGCAGCGGACCCGCCCGCGCCACCGCGACCGCGCGCGTCGATCAGTCGGTGACGGTGCAGTTCGGGATGCGCGCCAACGAACAGGCGATTCGCTCGCAGCTGCAAACACTGGCGGTTTTCGCGGCGGTCACGACCTCAGCCACCAATCCAAATGCCGCCTTGCAGGTCCAGGCACTCAGTCAGCGGGTGGCGCAGAATCTTGCGCCGCAGCCGGGGCAGCAGACCATCGAGGATATTCAATCCGATCTTTCGACGGCGCAGGTGACGATGAAAGACGCCCAGTCCCGGCAGACCCAGGCGCAGGGAACGCTGCAGGGCATCGTCGACCAGGCCGAAAGCGTTTCGCCCGATCAGGTGGCGAGCCAGATCCTGGCGCTGCAGACCAGCCTGCAGGCGTCCTACCAGACCACGGCGATGCTCTCTCAGCTGACCCTGACCAAATATCTTCCGCTCGCTTAAGCGCCGCGAGTGCCGCAAGGGGATTGAACCATGCTGGGTCTTGGCGTTCGATTCCAGTCGGCTGAGCCGCCGAGCTCCGCGGCTTCGCTCCGCCCGGCTTCCGCTTTGGGTGACCTGTTCCTGCCGCTGCCCTACCTGCTCGGCTGCGGCGGCGATCCGCGTCTGGGCATCGACCCCGCGAGCGGGGTGAACCAATATGGTTGCCGGCCCGTGCCTTGCCCGGGCACGCTGAGCTTCTGCTCGAGCACCGCGACTTCGATTTCAGAGCAAGCCTACGATCGCGCGGGCGCCGCACGGCAATCGCTGATGCGGTCGGCCATCGCCGTCGGCCTCGATGAAGCCTTCGAAGCGCGCGCCGAGGCGATGCGCGAGGAATTGAAGGCTTGTCTCGGCCTGTCGCCAGCGCAGGTCGATGTGATCTTTTCCCCGTCGGGCACCGACTCGCAGCTTCAGGCGCTGTGGCTGGCGCGGGCGCTGCTCGGTCCGCAATTGACGACGGTCGTTGTGGCTGCCGATCAAACCGGAAGCGGAACCGCCGATACCGCGCGCGGGCATCACTTCAGCGCCGTCACCGCGACCGGAATTCCGGTTCGCAAGGGCGAGCCCGTGGCCGGGCTGGCTCATTCCCTCAGCAGTGTTGCGCTGCCCTTGCTCGATCCGACTGGCGGTTTCCGTCCGCAAGTCGAAACGGATTCACTGGTTCTCGCCGCGATCGAAAAGTCGGTCGCCAACGGAGCGGGCGTGCTGCTGCAAATCATGGATTGCTCGAAGCTGGGCTGGCGGGCCCCGAGCGACCAATGTCTCGACGAAATCGCGATGCGCTGGCCCGATCGGGTGCAAATCGTCGTCGACGCATGTCAGATGCGCCTCGGCCGTCCGCGGCTGCGAAAATATCTTGATCGCGGCCATATAGTGATTGTCACCGGCTCAAAATTTTTCACCGGACCTGCCTTCAGCGGTGCGCTGCTGGTGCCCGCGGCCGCTTCGAAAGCGCTCCATGCGGTCACCGAGTTTGCGCCGGGCCTGTGCGACTATTCCAGCCGCAGCGACTGGCCGAACAACTGGCCCGGCTTGCGGTCGCGCTTTCCGGAGCGTGCAAATCTTGGCCAATGGCTGCGCTGGGAAGCGGCGCTCGAAGAGATCCGGGCATATTATGATGTGCCCGACGAATTTCGCCTGACGGCGCTGACGACGTTCGGCCAAGGCGTGCAGCGGATCATCGCCGCGTCGCCATCGCTGCGCTTGTTGCCGCCGCAGCAGCGGCCGGCAGCCGGCTGCGATGACGATGAAGAGCTGGCTCAGCCGACGATCTTTCCGTTTGTGATCGAGCGCGCGGGCCGCGGCCTCTCGCTGGAGGATTGCAGCAGGATCTATCGGGCGCTCTCCTGCGATGCGCGACATGCCGCCTCTGCGAACGAGGACGGACGCGACGGGGGGATCGCCGCGAAGGTGTGTCTCGTCGGGCAACCGGTTGCATTGGGCGATCGCGCGCGGCATCCAGCCGCGGCGCTGCGCATCTGCGCGGGCGCGCGTCTGGTCAGGCAGGCCTGGATGTCAAACCAGGATGCAGCCCGCGCCAATCTGGAGCGTGAACTGGAAAGCGTGGCTGCGATCGTCGCGAAAATCGAGTGGTTGCTCGCACAGGGCGTGGCTTCGCCGGCGCGCTGATCGCCGGCGGCCCCGAAGAATTGCGGCGGAACCGGCCGTTAGGCTTTCGTTAACCACGTCTATTTACTGTTTGGTGACGACTGCAGACAGCGGCCGTCGCTTCGGAGCAATCATGACCGATCAAATTCACCTTGTGGTGGCCACGCCCTGCTTTGGCGGCCAGGTCTCCAGCATCTATGCCGGCTCTATCTTCCATTTGCAGCGCGCCGCCCGTTCACGATCCGGCATCGACCTCACGGTGCTGATGCGCGATGGCGATGCGCTGATCACCCGGGCAAGAGCCAATCTGGTGACGCTGTTTCTCGACAACCCGTCGGCGACGCATCTTTTGTTCGTGGATGCCGATATCGGTTTCAAGCCGGATCAGGTTTTTCGGCTGATCGAGTCCGGGGCGGACGTGGTGGCCGGCGTCTATCCGATCAAGCGGGTCAACTGGGACAAGGCGAGGCGGATGCTGGAGGCGGGCCGGCCGAACCCGCCGTCCGGCGCGCTCGACTATGTGCTCGAGCTCGACGATCCGGATAATGTCGTCGTCGTCGACGGATTTACGCGTGTGCGCTACGCCGGAACCGGCTTTCTGATGGTACGACGTCACGTGCTGGAGAAGATGTGCCAGCACCCCGCCTATGCATCGCTGCAGTTCTTCCGCGAGCATTCGCTCGATGCGCTGGCGGGTAGTCCCAACCGGTTTGCGCTGTTCGAATGCATGATCGATCCGAAGACCGGGACTTACCTCAGCGAGGACTTCGCCTTCTGCAAACGCTGGACCGATATCGGCGGCGAAATCTGGGCCGATCTTCGGAGCTGCCTGGATCACGTCGGGCCGTCGGTGTTCCACGGCGATATCTCGTCGCAGTTTGGGACGCCGACAAGCGCGGCGCCGGCAAGAGAGACGAATGCAGCTTGAGTTGTCTCCAGCCTTGAGCGGCATATTCGGGTTGCAGCGATCGCACATCGCCGTTGAAATCGTTCCTGCAACGCGCCCGCCGATACGGCGCCGCCACCTCTTAAGTCTGCTATTCCCGGAGTTCCCACATGCAGTCTGAGCTCGACCAACCGACCGCGGATGCCGAACCGCTCTGCGCCGACCGGATCGGATTTGCCAGGCTCACGACCATGGCGTTTGGCGGGATCGACCTTCGACCGATGCGGGATCAATTGATCTCCAGGGTTGCCGACGGTACGGCCAGCGCGGGCGACGGACTCGATCTGTCGCTGATCACGCAGCTTCTCGGCGACAAGCAGACCGGAACCGCGATCCAG
>DATNMT010000292.1:0-15848 GCA_035602495.1 Bradyrhizobium sp. | reverse complement strand
TGGTCCCGGTGCCGCTGACCCCGGCCGAGATCGAGCAGGGCAATGCCAGCAATGCGTTGGCCCAGATGTATTTCCAGCAGCTGTTCGAGTTGCGCCGCCGCAGTCCGGGCGACGACCTGACAACGCAGCTGGTGCAGGCCGAGGAGGACGGCAGCAAGCTCTCCAACGAGGAACTGACCGCCAACATCATCCTGCTGTTCGGCGCCGGCCACGAGACCACCGTCAATCTGATCGGCAACGGACTGTTGGCGCTGCACCGCAATCCCGATCAGCTTGCGCTGCTAAAAGCCCATCCGGAACTCATCAGCAACGCCATCGAGGAATTCCTGCGTTACGACTCCTCGGTGCAATTGAGCGGCCGGGTGGCGCTGGAGGACATCGAGGACCTCGGCGGCAAGAGAATCCCCAAGGGCGAGAGCGTGCTCTGCCTGCTCGGATCGGCCAACCGCGACCCTGCGGTCTATCCCGACCGGCCGGACCAGCTCGATATCACCCGCCCCAATGTGCGTCCGCTATCCTTTGGCGGCGGCATCCACTTTTGCCTCGGCGCCCAGCTCGCCCGCATCGAGGCCGAGGTCGCGATCTCGAGCCTGTTGCGCCGGCTGCCGGTCACCATCATCTGCGACATGCTCGGGATTCCCGAGGAGCATCGCGAGGTGTTTTACTCGAGCTCGCGCGACGGCGGGCGGATTCTCGATCCGGTGCCGCTGACGCCGGCCGAAATCGCGCAGGGCAATGCCAGCAACGCCATGGCGCAGATGTATTTCCAGCAGCTGTTCGAGCTGCGGCGCAAGAACCCCGGCGACGATCTGACCACGCAGCTGGTGCAGGCCGAGGAAGACGGCAGCAAGCTCTCCAACGAGGAACTGACCGCCAACATCATCCTGCTGTTCGGCGCCGGCCACGAGACCACCGTCAATCTGATCGGCAACGGGCTGTTGGCGCTGCACCGCAATCCCGATCAGCTCGCGCTGCTCAAGGCCCATCCGGAACTCATCAGCAACGCCATCGAGGAGTTCCTGCGTTATGACTCGTCGGTGCAATTGAGCGGCCGGGTGGCGCTGGAGGACATCGAGGATCTCGGCGGCAAGAAAATCCCCAAGGGCGAGAGCGTGCTGTGCCTGCTCGGGTCGGCCAATCACGATCCCGCGGTCTATCCGGACCGGCCTGATAGCCTCGACATCACCCGTCCCAATGTGCGTCCGCTGTCGTTCGGCGGCGGCATTCACCATTGCCTCGGCGCCCAGCTGGCACGCATCGAGGCCGAGGTCGCAATCGCGACCCTGCTGCGCCGCTTGCCGGAGCTCAAGCTCGACGACTCCGTGAACCCGGAGTGGCGGCCGACCTTCGTCCTGCGCGGCCTGAAAAGGCTGCCCGCCAGCTGGTAACGGTGTCGGCGTCAGGCCGTCACACGATCGCGCTGTGACTTCGCCACAGTTGTCTCTATATATGGCGCTGCTCCGGCGCTGATTTCAGCGCGGCAGCTTGTGGGTTGCCGGCGGATCGCGTCGTGCCGCGCGAGGCGCGCCGGGGCGGGCTCAAAGGGAGACACCGTGCAGACGACGCTGCTCGGACTGGCGATTGCCTTTATCATTGCGCTGATGGCCGCACTGATCGGGCCGTACTTCATCGACTGGAACCAGTTCCGGCCGCAATTCGAGGCCGAGGCCAGCCAGGTCATCGGCGCGCCGGTGCGTGTCGGGGGTGAACTGAACGCGCGGCTGCTGCCGACGCCGTCGCTGCGGCTGCGCTCGGTCGTCGTCGGCGGTCCCAACGATCTCGGCAAGGTCCGCGCCGACAAGCTCGACGTCGAATTCAGCCTCGGCTCGCTGATGCGCGGCGAGTGGCGGGCCGACGAGCTGACCATCAACGGCATGTCGCTGGACCTCGGCCTCGATCCGCAGGGGCGGATCGACTGGCCGGCATCGACCGGGAAATTCAATCTGGGCACGCTCTCGATCGACCGGTTGAACCTGACCGGCCGGATCGCGCTGCACGACGCCGCAAGCCGCGGCACGCTCGAGCTGAACGATATCGGCTTCTCCGGCGACGTGCGGTCGCTGGCGGGCGCGGTGCGCGGCGACGGCAATTTCACGCTGGCGGGCCTGCGCTATCCGTTTCGCGTCTCGTCCGGTCAGAGTGGGGACGGAGGCGGCACCCGCGTTCATCTCAATATCGATCCCGGCGCGCGGGCCTTGTCGATCGATCTCGACGGCGTGTTGAGCTTCGAGACGCGCGCGCCGCGCTTCGACGGCGCGCTGGTGCTCGCGGTTCCCGCCGGCCTCAAGGCCAAGGGAAACGCCAAGGGCGATGTCCCGATCACGCCCTGGAAAATATCGGCCAAGGTCAAGGCCGATCCGGCTGGCGCGCGACTCGACCAGCTCGATGCCAGCTACGGCCCCGAGGAAAACGCGCTGAGATTTTCCGGGCTGGGCGACGTTCGCTTCGGCGCTTCGCCGTTGCTGCATGCCGTGATGTCGGCGCGCCAACTCGATGCCGACCGGTTTGCCGCCCGGGACAACAACGCCGCCGAGCCGCTGCGGCTAATGCCGTTGCTGCACGCGCTGATCGCGGGAACGCCGCAGTCGCCCGTGCCGGCGCGAATCGAGTTCAGCTCCGAGCAGATCATGCTGGGCGGACGTCCGGTGCAGAATCTTTCCGCCGAACTGAGGTGCGACACCCGATCCTGGGCCATCGACCGGCTCGAGTTCCGCGCTCCCGGCGCGACGCTGGTGTCGCTGACCGGCAGCAGCGCGCAAGCGGGCCAGTCCGGCAAGTTCAAAGGCGCGCTCAGTGTCGAATCGGCGGACCCCGATGCGCTGGCGACGTGGCTGCAGGGCCGCAGCGAGATCGTCTACCGCAGCCAGAAGCCGCTGCACCTGAGCGGCAATGTCAGCGTGGCCGAAGGTCATCTCGGCATCGAGGCCATGAAGGCCGAGATCGATGGCGGCGCCGTCGAAGGGCGGGTTTCGCTTCTCAATCAACAAACCGGCGGCGGCTCCCGCTTCGAAGCAGAGCTGAAGGGGGACCGCCTTGATCTCGATGCGGCGGCCGCCTTTGCGCGTTCTCTGGCGGGCCCACCGGGCGAATGGCCCGACGAGGCGATGCTGTCGCTCGACATCGGCCGCGCCACCGCGGCCGGGCAGGAGTTGCGGCCGCTGTTCGCGAAGGTCGGTTACAGCCCGAAGGAGGTTGTCATCGACCGGTTGAAAATCGGTCGGCCTGATGGCGTGATGCTGGAGGGCGGGGGCCATTTCGATCGCGTCGATTTATTAGGGAAGCTGGAGCTTGGTTCGACGGCAGCGTCGCTGGGACAGCTCACCGGACTTATCGCGCCGTTTGCGCCATCGTTGGCGTCGCGGCTCAATGCGCTGGGAACCGAAACAGGTCCCGTGCGCGGAAAACTGACGCTCGATCTCACCAGGAACAAAGCTGTCAGTGGTCCGGTCGTGTTCGGCGGATTAGATCTTGATACGCCTGAGATCAAGGGCCACGCCAGCATTACGGCGCAGCCATCATTCGAAGCGCTGCGCGGCGGCGATCTCGACGCGCTCCGTCGAACCGAATTCAGCGTTGAAGCGAAACTGTCGTCGGAGCGGGGCGGCTCGGCGCTTGCGCTGCTGGGCCTCGATCGCGCAATCGGGCTCGGCGAAGGTTCGGTGCAGTTTCAGGGATCGGCGGCCGGGGTTTGGCACAAGCCATTGCGGCTGAACGTCAAGGTATCGGGCGCGGGACTGGACGCCGAAGCGCAGGGCACCGCCGAACCCTGGGCGGCCGAACCCAGGGCCAGCGTCAATCTGAACGTTCGCAGCGTCAACCTCGCGCCGCTGCTCGATCTCAGGCCGACCGACCCGCTGGCGCAAAACATAAAACTCTCCTCGCGCGTCTCGCTTATTGGCAACAGGCTTTCCTTCGACGATCTCGACAGCATGATCGGCGGCTCACGGCTGCGCGGGCGGCTGGCGGTGACGCTCGGCGGCGAAAGGGACGTCGAGGGCGAGATCGGCCTCGATACGCTCGATCTGAAGCCGGCCTTTGCGCTCGCCATCGGTGCGGTCGGGCACGACGCGGCCGAGCCGCTCGGCGCCGGACTGTTGAAGGGATGGCGCGGCCAGATTGCATTTCAGGCGCTGCGCGGCACGCTGCCTGGTGGGGTCGAGCTGCGCCCGTTCAGCGGCACCGTCAAGAGCGACGGCCAGTCGTTGACCCTCGACGCGATCAAGGGCGGCATCGGCGGGGGCGAGGCGACCGCCGCTATCGACGCCCGGCAGAGCCCGAATGGAATTGCCTTGAATGCACGCCTTCAGCTTTCAGGTGTCGATGGCGCGGCGTTGCATTATCGCTCGCTGGCGATGCCCGCCGGCCGCGCGTCGATGCAGATGACGCTGACGAGCCAGGGCCGCAGCGCCTCGGCGCTGACCGGCGCGTTGTCCGGCAGCGGCGCCGTGACGCTGGAATCCGCTCACCTCAAGAGCCTCGATCCACGCGCTTTCGACGCCGCGATCCGCGCCAGCGACAACGGGCAGGCAACCGACGATCTCAGGCTGCGGCAGATCGTCGAGCCGGCGCTGTTGGCAGGCGGCCTGTCGGTCAAGTCGGCGCAGATTCCGTTCACCATCGGCGACGGCCGGCTGCGCGTTGGCGCTACCACGCTGGAGGCCGACGGCGCGCGCGCCATCATCTCCGGCGGATACGATATTCCCGCCGACCAGGCCGACATTCGCGTCACGCTTGCCTCGACCGCGGCCGGTCAGGCGACCAGCCGTCCGGAGATCCAGCTGTTTGCCGCAGGTTCGCCCGATGCACTCGATCGCACCGTCGACGTGGCGGCGCTGTCGTCATGGCTGGCAGTGCGGGCGATCGATCGCGAAACAAGAAGGCTGGATTCGATCGAACGCGGCGAGCCGCCGCCGGCATTCCGCGCATCGATCCCGCCGCCGGCGGCAATACCGCCTGCGGTTGCAGCGCCGGGCGCGGCGACTTCCGATCAACCGCCCACCGACGTGCGGCTCCCCGGCCGCGATCCGCGCCGGCTCCTGCTCAAACCGAAGGTTAGCGCACCGCGCCCGCCCGCCGCGGCGGCGGCGCCAAATCCTGCCCCACCCGTGGCCAGCCAGCAGGTGACGCCCCTGCCGCCACCGATCGAGGTCCGCCCCGCACCGGGTCCGGTCGCGCGGCCGAAGCCGAAACCGCCGCTGGCGCTGACGCCGCCGGTTGCCGCGCCGCCGCGCTAGGCGCTCTAGCGGCCTGGAACGATCGGAACCAGGACGTGGCTGAAGCCGGTGCTATCGATATGGAGCGTGGTCGTTCCCGCAAACAGGCGAGGCGGCCGATCGCGGGGATCGTCGTGCAGGAATGGTCCGCATCCCAATAGCTCGTTCTTGAAATTGGAGAGTTTCAGTCCGGTCGTTGCCTGCCACTGATAATCTTTGCCGCGGATGCTGAGCGCGATCCGATATCCCCTGGGCACGCCGACCGATGTCGGCCAGAGTTCGATGGCAACATCGACCGGCTTGCCGGGTTGCAATCGCTGCACCTCGTCATGGCGGTGGTAAGGGCGATACGGCCGAGACAGGGTGGCGTCGAGCTTGCGATGAGACGCGCGCAGCCAGCCCTGCGCCACCGGGGTGTGCGGATCGATCGCGCCGGCAAAGGTCACTTCGCGGAGATCCGGGCAGAAAACCCGGAACACGACGAAGATGTCGGCATCCGCGGTGCTGGAAGAGATCCGCAAATTCGCCGCCAGCGGACCTGTGATCTCGGTGTCCTCCGCGAGCGGCGCAGACATGAAAGTCAGTCCGTCGCCCATCGCCGCGAAGCTGATCGCCGCGTCCCGGGCCGGCGGCTGCAGCGAGAGTGTTTGATCTGCGGGATCGAGGTAGAATTTGGTCCAGACGGTCGTTGGCAGCGGCCAGCCGGTCTCACTCCGTTCGACGAAGCCATCGATATGGCGAACCTGCAGCTGAACGCGCGGCTGCAGGTCCCATCCGTTGGCTTCGCCCTTGAGGTGGAAATCGAAGAATCGCCTCTGCAACTCGCGCCCGTAGTCGGTGTAGAAATGCGTCCAGTGCTCCAGGCCGTGACACTCCAGCCACTTCTCTTTCGACGCCGCCCGAACAAAGCCTTCAAAATTTCCGCGCGGATGCAGGCCCTGGCCGCCCCAATTGGCCGCCGACAACAACGGCACCGTCACCTTGTTCCAGTTTGGCGACCGCGCTTGGTGGTAATCATCATCGAGCGGATGCGCCAGAATCTCATCGCCAAAGCTTGCGCGGTTGCGGGCCAGTTCCTCGTCCGACATGGTTTCGTCGCCGCAAACCAGCGCGCCGGTGACCTGGCTGCGTGGCCCTCGCTCGCCCAGTCCGTATTGCACGGTCTTCACCTGCATGTCGTACCAGTTGGCCCAGAACGTCGAGAGGATGCCGCCATGGTGCGTCATGTCGCGGTACCAGTCGGCCGCGCCTTCCCAGATGCACATCGCCTTCAGATGCGGCGGCTGCAGCGACGCCACCTGCCACTGGTTGATCCCGTAATAGGAGACGCCGTTGAGGCCGACACGGCCATTCGACCAGTTCTGGACGCCGGCCCATTCGATGCAGTGATAGAAATCGCGGGTCTCTCGTGGCGAAAAATGATCGATGTATCCGGGCGATCGTCCGGTGCCGCGCGAATCCACGCGCACGCAGACATAACCGTGGGGCACCCACTTCTCCGGGTCGACCACTTCCCAGTTCTGGTATTTGTTGGTCGAGCCGTGGGCGACGTCCGGGTGGTTTGCGATCATGCGCTGCCAGGCGCTCGGATAGCCCTGCTGAAAGGCGAGCCCCTTGGCGTAGGGGCCATAGGTCAGCAGCACCGGCCATTTGCCTTCCGCCTTCGGCCGGAACACATCCGCGCGCAACACCAGGCCGTCATCCACTTCGATTCCGACGTCCCATTCGATCAGCATGTCCTGCTCGACCGGCTCAGCCATTTCCTGCCCTTGTTTTTTCGCACGTCGTTTGACGACGGTTTTGCGTCTGGTCTTCAGACCCGGAATTTCTTTTCCAGGACAATCTGAATAGCATATTCGACCAATTGTTCACGAAATCAGTGACTTGCATCGATTTTGCCGGGTTGATCGCCGGCAGTGCGGCTTTTCTTCCACCGTTGTTGGGTTAATCGGGATCATATGGGCTATGAGATGCTTGTCTCGGTGTTCGCAGCCATTTTGAGCTATGGCGCCGGCTGCTTTTCCCTCGCATTCGAAACGCCCGTCATAATGGTTCTGGATCGTTCCGCTCCTCCCGCAGTCGTTCTTGTCGTCGAGGACGAGATGCTGCTGCGCATGCGTGCAGTCGATATGGTGGAAGACGCCGGCTTTACCTCGGTCGAGGCCGTGGATGCCGACGAAGCGGTCGCCATCCTCGAGGCGCGTTCGGATATCGCGCTGCTTTTCACCGATATCCAGATGCCGGGCAGCATGGACGGCCTGAAGCTTGCGCACGCGGTGCGTGAGCGCTGGCCGCCGATCAAGATCATCCTGGTATCCGGGCAGTTGAGGCTGGCAAACGCCGATATTCCCGCCGACAGCCGGTTTTTCGGAAAGCCGCTCGAGGCCGAGGAAATGATCGCCGAAATGCGGAACCTGATTGGTCAGGCCCGACAGCGGCAATAACCCCCCGAAAAAGGCAATAATCGCTCGATTGCGTCCGAACCTTGGTCGGCAATTGATCTGACCGGAAGCCGACATAACGTGATACAGTGAGCGATGTTCGAGATCGATAATCACCAGGACCAGCGCCTTTTGAGCGCCGGCGCGACGCCTCCCCAGGAGTTTCTGGCGGCGGAGAATGTCAGCCTTCGTCTGCTGTTGGCGCAGGCCGAAATCGACGCCCAGGACTTGCTCGCTCAAGCCGGCATTGACGCCAGGGAGCGCGAGGCGGCGGACAAGCTGCAGAAGCTGATCCTCGAGGAACTGCATCACCGCATCAAGAATACGCTGGCGACGGTCAGCGCCATCGCGTCCCAGAGCCTGCGCAGCGTGCCCGGCGCCGAACATGCGCAGCACGCCATCGAGGGGCGGCTATTGGCACTGGGGCGGGCCCATGACCTGCTGTTGCAGGCGCGATGGACCAGCGCGGATCTCGGGAAAATCGTCCGTGGCGCCACCGAAGCTTTCGATAACCCCGATGTGCCGAAATTCACGATTGCGGGACCCGATGTCCGGATGGCGTCGGGGGCCGTGATCGCGATCGCCATGACCCTCAATGAGCTCTGCACCAACACCACCAAGTTCGGCGCGTTGTCGGTGCCGGCTGGACGCGTCGACGTCGAGTGGACGCTCGATCCCGGGACGCAGCATCTGCAACTGAAATGGACCGAGCGCAACGGCCCGCCGGTTCTGGCTCCCGGCAAGCGCAGTTTCGGAACCCGGCTGATTGAGACGCTCGGCAAGCAACTCAAGGGCGATGTGCGGTTGACGTATGAGCCCGGCGGCTTCGTCTACGCGCTCGACGTGCCGCTGGCTTCTCTGACCTCGATCGCCAGCCAACAGTGAAAAATGGAATTGGCGTTGTCTGACGATCAGTCGAAGCCTGCCGGCAGCTGGCCATTCCGGAAGAAGACCGTAGGCTCGTCGTCGTAGTCACCCATCTCCGGATCGCCGGTGGACGAGAAGGCGACGACACCGAGTTTACTCAATGCCAGTCGCTCCGCCGTTCGAAGCGCGCCATTTGCCGACTTGCAGGCGATCGGAGTATCGGCCTTCAGGTTTCCACCCCTGCCGGCGTTGAATGACTGAACGAAATAGCTTGTTTCGCGGGCCATGAAGGCTCCTTTGACGTGTCAACGAGCGCGGCGAGCGCGCCCGGCTTCGGGAGCGGCGATCAACTTTTCATGGCTTGCAGCAGCGCCGGAATCGTGATGGTCGCAAAATTGGAGAAGGTGTCGGACACCGCGTATGGCAAGATGATCTGGTCGTTGTGCCGCATCGCGCCGCAGGTGTAGACCACGTTGGGAACGTATCCTTCGCGCTCGGATGGCTCGGGCCGCAACAACGGCTCGCGCGAGCGTGCCAGCACCCTGGAGGGGTCGTTCTTGTCGAGCAGCGCCGCGCCGATCGAGTATTTGCGGACCGGGCCGACGCCGTGCGTCAGCAGCAGCCAGCCTTCGTCGAGTTCGATCGGCGAGCCGCAATTGCCGATCTGAACGAACTCCCAGGGAAATTCCGGCTTCAGAATGGCCTGACCGCCATCCCATGTGTACAGGTCGTCCGAATAGATCAGATAGAGGTTCTCGTTGTCCTGGCGCGCGATCATGGTGTATTTGCCGCCGATCCTGCGTGGGAACAGCGCCATGCCCTTGTTCCGGGCCGCGGTGCCCCGCAGGGGCGCCAGCCGGAACGACATGAAATCGCTGGTCTCGATCAATTCCGAACGGATCGCCCGTCCGCTGTAGGCGGTGTAGGTCGCGTAGTAGGTTTTCCGGCCGTCGTCGCTGAATTGGACAAAGCGCGCATCCTCAATGCCGTTGGATTGGGCTTCGGTAACCGGAAAGATGACGCGCTCGCTGAGATCTTCTTCGGGATTGAAAGTCAACTCAATACAGTCGCCGTCGGGTCCGGATACGCGGCGGCTAATCCGGGGGCTCGAAGCGAGGCGAGCCGTCGGATCCACCGTCAGGCTGCCGTCGGCCGCGATGGTCCCGACCCGAAACGTTAGTGACGACACATGCCCTTCGCCGGTCGCACGCAGACTGAGAATGAAGCGCAGGCCACCTTTCGGCGCGTCCGACTGGTCGGGGTGCGGCACGATGCTGGGGTTGAACAAGGCCGAGGCCTCGAACGAATATTCGTGGAGGAAATAGGCGCCGATCAGCTGACGCTGGACGGCGGAGAAGGTGCCGTGAGCCGACAACGCCTGTTCCATGACGTCCGCGCGGGCCTCGAATGTTTCCAGCAGGTTGCGATGCCGGCCCTGGAAATTTTCCAGGACATCGGCGAGCTGGCCGGCAACGGCTTCGGAATCAAGTGCGAGAACCCGGTCGACGATATGATTGGCCCGCGTCTTGTCGGTCGGGTTGAGATCGCGGGGTTCGGTTGCCGGCTTGAACGGGCGCACGATCACCCGCCCGGGATCGGGCCGAAGGTAGAGCGCTCGCCGGTGCAGGAAGCTGGTTTGTAACACGGTATCCTCGGCTCGCTGGAGTGGGAGGTAAATTCAGGCGCCGACGGCGCGCAGCACCGCGGGTTTGGTCAGGCTGGCGCTGGCGCGTGCGAGCTGACGAATCTCTGCAAGACCAAGCAGATAGGATACGACCGACTCGCCGCCGCGATTCTCGTTAGCGCGGTCGGGATGCAGTCCGTCGCGGCAACTGCCGGTCTCGGGATCGACGAGCGCGACGGACAGGTCGTTGCTGCCGAAGAACCATGCGAAGGCTCGTGCCGCTGAGGCTCTCCACTCGGAATCACCATCCGCGCGCCATGCCGCGAGACAGGCCGAGATGGTTGCCGCAGCTTCCACGGGCTGCTGATCGAACGAGCGGGGAGGTTGCCGCTGCTCGCCGAAACTGGCCGTGCCCACGGGACGGAAATGACCAGCCGGCGCGGTTTGCTGCGTCATCAGCCAGCGCAAGGATCTCAATCCGGCGTCGACATAGGCAGCCGTGCGCGTTGCCATGCCTGTCACCAACAAGGCCTGCGGCAAGCGTGCGTTGTCGTAGGCAAGGCCCTCCTCGAACCACACCCAACCCGGCGTCTCGGCCGATGCGAGAATGTTCATCAGCCTGTCCGCAAGAAAAGGCCGGACATCCCTCGCGCTCAGGTCATTGGGAGCGGCCGCACAATAAGCGTCCAGACCGAGCAGCGTGAATGCCCAGGCGCGCGGCGAATGAAACGCTTCCGCGGTGGGGAGCGCTTGTGCAAACAAGGATGCAGCCCAGCCGCGGCGCGACGGGTTGGAGTCGCTGCGGGCGCACTCACCCAGGGCCCACAGCGTGCGTGCGTGACTGTCCTCCGAGCCAAAGGCCTCAAGCCATGCGCGGTTGAAGCCCATGAAGTTGCGAAATCGCCGGGTGTCGGGATTCCACGCATGCTGCACGAAGGCGGCAAACCGGGCCGTGAGAAGTTCCGAAAGCCGCTGTTCGCCGCGATCGTTGAGGGCGCACGCCAAAAGCAGCGCGCGTGCGTTGTCATCGACGCAATAGCCGTGCGAGCGATCGGGCACCGAATGCACCGCGTGCTGAAACAGGCCGGTATCGTCGCACATCGACAGGAAATGGCCGATCTGCATGGCGGGCGGCGCAGGGCTGTGCGGTTCGGGCGCACTGACAGGGCGCGCAAAAGCCCTGAGCCAGTGACCCTGCCGCGCATTCTCGAAGGCGGACGTGTAACGTTCGGCGGTGCGCTGCCATGTCATCGATCGGCTGAACGCATAGGCGCGCCTGCATATCGTCTGGCGGCGGACGTCGTCGGTGAGCAATTCCGCGATTTCGCGGCCGGTCGCGGCGGCGTCGCCAAACGGGACCAGAACGCCGCGTCCATCAGCCAGCAGTTCGTGCGCGTGCCAGTAGGGCGTAGAGACGACGGCTTTCCCAAGCCCGTAGCTGTAGGCCAATGTACCTGACGTCATCTGCGCCTCATTGAGGTAGGGCGTAACATAGACGTCGCACATCGAAATGAATTCGAGCAGCGTGGCCTGATCGACGAACTGGTCGAGGAACACGACGTGGTCTTCGACGCCAAGCTCGCGTACGCGGGCGAGCAGGCTTTTGCGATAGGCCTCGCCCTGGTCTCGCACCAGATTGGGGTGCGTTGCGCCGAGCACGACATAGACCGCGTCCGGGCGGCGCTTCAGAATCGACGGCATGGCGTCGATCATGACTTCGATGCCCTTGTTGGGTGACAGCAGACCGAATGTCAGAATTACCGACCGTCCGTTGAATCCGAGCCTGGCCTTCGCCGCGTCCGGCCCGACAAAGGTGACGTCGGGAATACCGTGGGCGATGACTTCGATCTTGTCGTCGGGCGCCTGATAGACACTGCGCAGCAGTTCGCGGCCCTTATTGGCCATCACCACGATCTTTGCCGACGCTTCGACGACGCTACTCATGACCGCGCGTTGCGCGGCGGTCGGCTTGGCCAGCACGGTGTGAAACGTCGTCACCACCGGCATGGTCAGGCGTGACAACAACGCCAGGATGTGGGCGCCGGCTTCACCGCCGAAAATTCCGAATTCGTGCTGTAGGCAAACGGCGTCGAACCGGCCGGCGTTCAGGAAGTCGGCTGCGTGTGCATACTCTTCGATGTGGTCGTCCCTGATCTGGAATGCTACGGAAGGGGGATAGTCATAGGATTGACCGTGGTCGGTCATCGCCACGATGCAGGCCTCGAGGTCGGCGCGTGAACTTGATATTGCCTGCTGCAGGTCTGCAGTGAAGGTGGCGATCCCGCAATGGCGGGGAAGCGAATTGCCGATGAAGGCGAGACGGCGGAGCGGCGTCATGTCTGCGCCTCGACATTCGCTTTCCGCTTCGGCGCGCGGGCGGCCGAGGTGCCGGCAGATCCGCTCCTGGGGTCTGCCGATTCCTGCAGCAGCCCCATCAGTGGATCCGGTCCCGGATAGGCGATCAGGCAGCTGATCCCGGCGGGCCCGACTTCAATGTCGGCGCAATCCGCTACGGCAAAGACAGCATCGCCGACCGACGCATCTGTGGTGCCGATCCGGGCCTGTCCATCGATCACCAGGATCCAGGTTTCCCAATCGGCATTGAGGACCCAATTCGAATTCGTCGGAAGATCGACCCGCTCGAGAACGAAATGCTGGCTTGCAACGAGGGCCGTTCGAGCCGTGGTGAGACGCCGTGGACCGGCTTGAGTTCGAATCGGCCCGGCCTCGGAAACGGCGACGGCGTTGTCTTCATGCAGTTCGCGCTGCCTGCCATAGTCGAACAGACGGAATGTCGCCTCGCTGTGCTGCTGAATCTCGGCGAGCACGATTCCCGCGCCGATGGCGTGGATCGTACCTGCGGGGACGAAGATGACGTCGCCCTTCGTGACTGAACGCCACTGGGTCATGTCGGCAATCGAGCCGTCCCTGATCGATGCGCGCAATTCCTGCGGCGTGAGATTTCGTTTCAATCCGACGGCAACCCGCGCGTCCGGCGTTGCCGAGAGGATATACCATGCTTCCGTCTTGCCGTTCGAAAGACCGATTGAGCGTGCGAATGCATCGTCCGGATGAACCTGGATCGATAACGTGTCGCTGGTGAACAGTAACTTGAGCAGCAGGGCCGGGACGGGTGCATCCCTGTCGGTGCGCTGAAACCACAACTCTCCGACTGCGCCACCGGAAGCGTCAATGCTGCTCCAGGGGTGCAGATCGGCGACCCCCCAGGGTTTGCGCGCGACCCGCACGGAGGCATGTTCGATGGCCATAGGTTGTCCTGACCCGTCATGCGGATACCGAGATGATATGCCGTTGGTCGGTATCGTTGATCAGATTTGGCGTGGCTAAGGCGTCGCGATTCGGGAAAGGCGCTGTTGCAGCGATCCAATTGCGCTGTTTGCACAGATGGCTACTCAGCCGGCCAATAGCAACCTGCGGGAGCGACCAAAAGACGGTCGGGTGCTTTTGCCGGAGATAAGCGGACTGGCGAATGCGTTGGGCTTGCGAGGAAAGGAACGGCCCCAGCACGGGGGTACATGCTGAGGCCGTCAATTCATCGGATGCCAGGGGTTATGACGTCCGGCAGTGCATCGACAACTTGGCTGGGTGGCAAAGGTTCCAGACCTGTTCGGTGGCGCAATTCCCAAATCCTTCATAGTGAGCAATATTGACCGCCGACTCGAACGCTCTGATCCAAATCGCCCCTGGGTCAGAGCTTGATCTCCCGTTGCACCCCGATCGTCTGCAGAAACGTCTGGTCGTGGCTGACGGCGATCAGCGCGCCGTCAAAGCCTGCGAGCGCGGCCTCCAGCTCTTCGATCGATGCCAGGTCGAGGTGGTTGGTCGGCTCGTCCAGCAGCAGCAGCAAAGGCGGCTGCCGTCTTGCGAACACACAGGCGAGGCCCGCGCGCAGGCGCTCGCCGCCGCTTAGTGCAGCCGCGAGCTGCAGCGCCGCGATGTTGCGGAACGCGAAACGCGCCAGCGCCGCGCGCGCTTCGTTCTCGGACAGATCGGGATTGAGACGGCGCAGATTGTCGAGGATGGTGTTTTGGGGATCGAGCAGATCGGCATGCTGGTCGAGCATGGCGACGCGATCGGTCAGGCGGCGAACCTCTCCGGCCGTCGGCTGAAGCTCTCCCACTACCAGGCGGAGGAGGGTGGTCTTGCCGGAACCGTTGGCGCCGCCGATGGCGATGCGCTCGGGGCCGCGTACGTCGAACGACAGCGGGCCGAACAGCCGGCGGGCGCCATGAGCCATTGTCACGTCCTTGAAGACGACGAGTTCGCGGCTTCGGGGAAGACCGGTTCCGGGCAGCTCGATCGACAACGGCGTCAGCACCTCGACGCGCGCGCGGGCTTCCTGCAAGGCTGCCGCGTGGCCGTCGATCTGGCGGTCGCCAATGTAGCCTTCGCGCGCGCCAGAGTTCTCGGCGCGCTGCTTCTCGGCGTCGAGGAACATTTTGCTGTCGCCGCCCCTGGCGTGTTTGGCGCGGCCCATCTTGTCGCGGCGGGCCTTCCTCTCCTTTGCCTCCTGGACGGCGCGTTCGGCGCCGCGCAGGGCGTTGGTCGCCCGGCCGAGCTCGGCCTCGGCGCGCGCGCGTGCGGCCTCGCGCGCTTGAGCAAATTCCGGCCATGCGCCGCCGAACACGGTGACGCCGACGGATGTGAGCTCCACGATGCGGTCGACCCGCGCCAGCAAGGCGCGGTCGTGGCTGGCGACGACCACGCCGCCTCGCCGGCGTTCCAGCAACGCGGCGACCGCCTCGCGGCCATCGGCGTCGAGATTGTTGGTCGGCTCGTCGAGCAGCAGCACATCCGGCGCCTCGATCAACAGCCGCGCCAGCGCCACGCGCGTTCGTTCGCCGCCGCTGAGCGACGCCAGCCGGCGGCTGGTGGCCAAAGCGGGCAGGCCGGTTTCAATCAGCGCCGCCTCCAGCCGGGTCGGCAGCGTCCAGTCGGCCTCGGTGGCGTCATCGAGCGAGCCCTCGCCGTTTTCGATGCGGCGCAGCCGCGCGAGGCCGTCCGCGACGCCGAGCGCCCCGGCGACCGTTATGCTGTCATCGGCCAGTTGGGCGAGCATGCCAATCGAACCGGTGCGCTGTACCGATCCGGCGGCAGGCTCATGCTCGCCAGCGATCACGCGCAACAGCGTGGACTTGCCGCAGCCGTTGCGGCCGACGACGCCTGTTCGCTCGCGTCCTATCGCGAGCGTCAGTCCGTCGAAAAGGGGGCGGCCGTCAGGGGTGGCGAGGGAGATCGAATCCAGCGTGAGAAACGCGGTCATGGAAGACTTCCGAAATGGACAGGGGGCGCGTCGCGGCGTGCTTTGCGATGTCCATTGCAGGCTCCATGGGTGTGATCGGTCTTGAGCGCGTATCCTTAAGGCACTTGCCGGCGTCAGCGCAAGGGCGCCGGCTCATGGCAGCAGACACAAATCTTGTTGCCGTCCGGATCGCGAAAATAGGCGCCGTAATAGTCGGGGTGATAGTGCGGCCGCAAGCCGGGTGCCCCTTCGGATCGGCCGCCCGTTTCGAGTGCGACCTGATGGCAACGATCGACGGTCTCGCGCGTGGAGGCGAGAAAGGCGGTCATGCCGCCATTGCCCGAATTCGCCGGCTGGCGATCGTAGGGAAGCCCGATGAAGAACAATGGACGCTTGGTCCCCGGAGCGGCCCAGGCCGCCCATGATTCCTGCGGTTGGCA
>DATNMT010000288.1:0-2003 GCA_035602495.1 Bradyrhizobium sp. | reverse complement strand
TGGCATTCCAGGGTAACGCCCCGGTTTTCGACGGCGACCAATTGAAGGAGGGATTTAAAGCCCCAGCCCGGTTGGGTCGGCTTTTCGGCCTCGATTGCGGCGTGCCAATCATTGGCATGCCGCACCACGACAATCACGCATGGTTCTCATATTTGGCCTCGCCTTTCGCCAGAGAGCGGCAAAAGACGATGATCGTAGTTGTCGATGGTTCGGGCGACTTCGCCTCGACCACGCTCTATCTCGGCGAGAACGGCGTCGTTCGGCAAATCCGGAGCAACGCCAGCATGTTCGACTCGCTCGGAATGTTTTACGGCATCATCAGCTCGACGCAGGGCGGCTGGACAGCGCTCAGCAGCGAAGGCCGCTACATGGGCGCCGCGGCCTATGGCGACATGGACCGTTCGACCAACACTTTCTATCGGCAGCTGCGAAACATCTTCGCTCTTCGGGCGGACGGCGACGTGTATCTCAACCGGTCGCTTGCGAATTGGCCCCGGCGCATGCTTCGTCAGCCCTATACCCAGGATCTCACCGAGATCCTGGGGCCGCCCATCGCGCCTGAGGAGATGTGGAACCCCGACGCGGTCCTGCGTGTCGAAGACATCCATCACCGGCCGAATACGCAGGAAAGGCTCGACAAGGCGGCGGCCACCCAGATGGTTTTCGAGGATGGTCTCGTCCACATCATTGACGGTCTGATCCGCATGACCGGCAGGGACCGGCTGGTGCTGACCGGAGGCGCGGCGCTCAACGCAGCTGCGAACATGCGCGTGCTGGAGCATTTCGACGCAGGCTACTATGGCCGCGTCCTCAAGCGATCGACGCGGCTTCATTTATGGACGCCGCCTGTGCCGAACGACGCCGGGGTAACGGTAGGAGCAGCTTACGCATTCGCCGCCGCCGCCGGGGTGGGTCTCGGGCCGTCCCTCCAGCACGCTTTCTATTGCGGTCGCGCGCCCCGCATGTCCGATATCCTCGTCGTTCTGGAGGGTGCCGCCGATGTGGCCTGGATTTGCGTCGGCGATGCGTCGCACAGATCCGGAATAGAGGCCATCGCCGACCTCATGGCGTTCATCACCGCGAGAGACGGGATTATTGCGATCTTCCAGGGACCGGCAGAGACGGGGCCGCGGGCGCTGGGTCACAGATCGATCTTGGGCAACCCTTGCAACCCGCGCACGCGCGAACTGCTTAACGAGCGCGTCAAATATCGCGAAGCGATCCGGCCGCTCGCGCCTATGGCGACGCTTTCGGCGGCAAAGGCTTTGTTCGACTTGTCCGAGGGCGCCTCGGACGATGAATACAATGCCTATAACTACATGGTCCTGACCGCGAGAGCCAAGCCTCAAGCGCGCGCCCAAGTTCCCGCCGTCATTCACGTCGATGGAACTGCGCGGCTGCAGATCGTGCGCGAGCATACCGATGCCGTAACGCACGCCTATTTGAAGGCGCTTGGAAGGCGAATCGGCGTCGAGGTTGCCGTGAACACATCCTTCAATGTCGGGGGACCGATCGCGCAAACCCCAATCCAGGCGCTTGATACCCTGCGCCGCGCGAAGGGCATGGACGGTGTATTCATGTTCTCAGAGGAAGGGCAGGTTATCGCGGCCTGGACCAGGGAACCTGGAACCCGAGCCGCGGCGCGGATCCCTGAATGGCTCGTGGAGTGGCAAAGCGAAACAAACGCCGCGGTCGAGTTATCCGGAGCGCCGTCGTGTTGAAAAGCGTATCGTCGGTATCCACATGCGAAAGCCATTGGTCGGGCGCGGCGCGTTTGCCGCTTCTGCGAGTGAGAATCGGCCTACAAGCGACCTCAGATGTCGACCTGACAAAGCTGAAGCCTGGCGCCGAGGCAGTTGGCCGCAGCCGTGTCTCAGAAGTCTCGGCAGATGCGATGAATCAGGTCAGCTTTCGGGTCCGAATGCGGACTTCGAATGCGGATCGGCTGCGAGCAACCTGTCGTGGATGACTCTTAACCGTTGCGTACTTTAAGGCGGTTGGCG
>DATNMT010000286.1:0-8594 GCA_035602495.1 Bradyrhizobium sp. | reverse complement strand
ACACCGGAATCACCCGGCATTCCCCACGCAATGGTTTACGGGTTACTCCGTGCTCTCCCCGGTGCCCGGGCTTTTTGGCCACCGTCATCAGCGCGCCTTAGCGCAAACTTGACACCAGCGTCGGGGTGTCAGGACCACACGCCTTCGCCGTCCGCGTCCGGCACCCTCGTCTTAAAGCGCCATCCGCGTCCACCGCATCCCGCCCCGCGTTGATGACGTTGCGCAACGCCCCTCGAGTGGGACGGGACGGCGAGAGATATAGAACTGATTTTTGCTTCTGAAAAGCCGAATATTTTTTAGAGGAGGACTGGACAACCCAAATCACGTTGATCTGGCTCAAGAAATTAGTTTTTGCGCGCAGGTCCGTGAGGCGCGCGCGGGAGAGGCTGGACGTGCGGCACGATGTCTGTAATGGCGCCACGGGCCGGTTGAGTGCACCGTCACCGTAATTGCGGTTGTCGGCGTCAGTCGCGGTGATTGTGGGCGCGCCAAAATAAAGCGCAAAAGACCTTCCACTCATTCTCTTCCAGACCTAATGAATGGGTAGCTTCGGCCAAATGGGTTTGTCCGTACTTCTATAATGACAGAGACCAAGAAAGAGACGACTGATCCCCAGAATAGGACCTTCAACGCCATGTATTCTTGCCAGGTGAGGTATACGACTCGACCGTGCTCGTTAAGTGGGTAGATTGTTTGAAGCAGCGGATCTGGAAAATTATTTCGATGAGCTATCAGGTAATAGTGGAAACATAACAAAATAACATAGCTCGTAATGGCCAAGCCAATAGATGTTGTCTCAATCAGTCGCCACAATTGGCTACGTGCGACTGTCACTTAATCACCGTCGTGTAAGGGCGGCGCGCTGCGCAGCATCCGGGGAACGCTGTCACACCGCGCCCACTTCAAACAGCTCGCCGTCGTAGCCGGCCTCGAGCGGAATCCGGAGCTGGCGGCCGCCGTTGAGCCGTGTCATCACCGGCATCACGGTGACGACGTTCTTGCCTCGGGAGTCGTCGAGCGCGGCGTTGACGCTTGCCTGCTTGCCGAGCCGGATCAGGTTGCGCATGGTCGGAAACGGCAGTTTGAAGCGGCCGCTTTCGCCGCCCGCGAGCGCCTCGCGCGGCGACACCCAGATCGAATCGGTGGATTCCTTGCCGTCATGCGCGCCCAGTTGCTCCGGCGGCGCGGCGGCGAGGAAGAACCAGGTGTCGAACCGTTTTGGCATGCCCTCGGGCGTAATCCAGTGCGCATAGGGCACGAGTTCGTCGAGCGCCAGCAGCATGCCGTTGTCGGTCAGCACCTTCAGGAACGTGGTCTTGCCGTCGCTCAAATCAGCGCGATGCGCGGCCTCGATCCCGGCGGCCCGCCTGGCGTCAACAAGGGTGTGCGATCCACGGGGCCGCGCCAGAAGGATGCCGCTTTCCTCAAAGGTCTCGCGGATCGCGGCGATCCGGAAACTCAGAGCACGAGCATCGAGCCCCTCGCCGCCGGAATAAAGCGCAGGATTCGCGATGATCTCCTGATCGCCCTTGTCGACGCTGCCGCCGGGAAACACCAGCGCGCCAGAGTTAAAGTCGATCTCATAATGGCGCACCATCATGAAGACCTCGATCTCCCCGCGACCGTTGTCGTCGGCCCCTTTTGTGGCGGCGCTGTCGCGCAGCAACAGGATGGTGGACGCCGGACGCGGCGTGACCGCCTCTGTCATGAGCTCAGCCCGCGGCGCTGGATTGCGGCTGCAGGTTGGCGCGCTTGTCGAAACGCGCGACCCGCGACAGCAGGTAATCGACCTCGGCCCTGGCGATCGGCGTGATGTTCGAGCCCGGCTTGCGCTGCGCGCTGGAGGCGATCACGCCGCGCTTCTGCAGCACGTATTTGCGCACGGCGAGACCCGCGCCGGGCTGCTGCTCATAGCGGATCAGCGGCAAATGGGCGTCGAACAAATCATGCGCGGCATCGCGGCGGCCTTCTTTCGACAGCCGCACCACATCAATCAGCAATTCCGGGAAGGCATAACCGGTCATCGCACCGTCGGCGCCGCGCTCCATCTCGAAATCCAGGAACAGCCCGCCATTGCCGGTCAGGATCGACAGCGGCCGCAGCGAGCCGTCTTTTTGAAATGCGCGCAGCGCGGAAATCTTTTCCAGTCCCGGCCAGTCCTCGTGCTTGAGCATCACGCAGGACGGTGAGTCCATCACGATCTTGCGGATCACCGCGGGGGTGAACACCACCGTCAAGGTCAGCGGATAATCCTGCAGCACCCAGGGAATGTCGTCGCCGATGGCTTCCTGCGCCTGCTTGAAGTAACCGATGATCTGGTCGTCGGTGCGCAGGTATGGCGGCGGTGCGATCATGACGCCGGCGGCGCCGGCATCCATCGAGGCGCGTGCCAGCGAGCGGATCGACCCAAAACCGGGCGCGGAAACGCCGACGATGACCTGCATGTTTTTGGCGCGCTTGACGAAGCGGACCGCCACCTGTTCGGCCTCGGAGGCCTCCAGCTTCGGCGCCTCGCCCAAAATGCCGAGCACGGTGACGCCCTCGCAGCCGACCTCGGCGTAAAAGTCGGTCAGCCGGTCGATCGATTTCTCGTCGATGCGGCCGTCATCATGGAATGGCGTCGGCGCGATCGCGAATGTGCCTGCGGCCTTGGGGGTGAGTTTTGTCATGTCTGCCTCTGTTTCCCTTTCGTCATTCCGGGGCGCGCGAAGCGCGAACCCGGAACCTCGAGATTCCGGGTTCGATGCTGCGCATCGCCCCGGAATGACGTTCTATGTTTGGCTCGCGCGGACTGCTCAAAACCTTCGCGCGCCCATCTTGATCTCTTCCTCGGAGAAGAAAATCTCCCTGGCGTGTTCGACGATATCCTCCGGTTTCCATCCGGTATGCGGCGGCTTCCAGCCCGGTTTTTCCATCATCCGCATCTCGCGCACGCCGCGGGGTCCGGAAACGCCGAGCACCTTGCCGGTCTGGTCGCCCGACAATTCGCTGACCATGTATAGCACGGCCGGGGCGATGCTATCAGGCCCGAGCGCCAGGCCGGGGTTCTCGATATAGCGCGGCAGGTCTGCGGTCATGCGGGTCAGCGCGCCCGGCGCCAGCGTCCAGACCCGGATATTGTATTTGCGGCCCTCGATCGCCAGCACGTTGGACAGCCCCCAGATACCCCCCTTGGCGGCGCCGTAATTGGTCTGGCCGAAATTGCCGATCAGGCCGGAGGTCGAGGAGGTATTGACGATGACGCCACCGCCGTTTTCGCGCATCCAGCGGAACACCGGCTGGCTGACGCAGAAGGTGCCCTTCAGATGCACCCGCAACACCTTGTCCCACGCGGCTTCGGTGGCCTTGGCAAAGGTCTGGTCGAGCAGGATGCCGGCGTTGTTGACCAGGATATCGGCGCGGCCGAAATGTTTGATGGCGTCGTCGAATACCGACTGGCCGCCGGCGATGGTCGAGACGTCGGCGCCGTTGGCGACGGCCCGGCCGCCGGCCTCCTTGATGGCATTGACGACTTTCTGCGCCATCGAAACGTCGGCGCCGGAGCCGTCACGGGGTCCGCCGAGATCGTTGACCACGACCGCCGCCCCCTCGCGCGCGAACAGTTTGGCGTAGGCCTCCCCCAGCCCGCCGCCCGCGCCGGTGATCAGCGCCACCTTGCCGTCGAGTAATCCCATGGTGTGTTGTCTCCTCTCTTATTCGTTATTGTCATTCCGGGGCGCGCACAGCGCGAACCCGGAATCTCGAGATTCCGGGTCTGGTCCTTCGGACCATCCCGGAATGACGGATCACCCCAACACCGTCTTGCCGCTCTTGATCACCGCGACGTTGCGCGCCTTTACCTTGGCCTCGAATGAAATCACGTTGCCGTCCTTCCACAGATCCATGGTCACGGTCTCGCCGGGATAGACCGGCGAGGAAAACCGCGCGACGTGCTGCCTGAAGGCACCAGGATCGTAGTCTGCATAGGTCTGCAGGATGCCGCGGCAGGTGATGCCGTAGGTGCACATGCCGTGCAGGATCGGCTTCGGGAAGCCGGCGCGTTTTGCAAACTCGGGATCGGAATGCAGCGGGTTGCGGTCGCCGCAGAGCCGATAGACCAGCGCCTGATCCGGGCGGGTCGTGATGTCGATGGTCTTGTCGGGGCTGCGGGTCGGCACCTTGTGCGGCTCGGGCTGGCCCTCCGACGGCCCGCCAAACCCGCCGTCGCCGCGCGCAAAGCGCGAGGCGACCAGGGTTGCCAGTTCCTCGCCCTTGTCGCCCCTCAGCACGGTCTTGTGCCGGATCACCGCGCCCTTGTCCTTGCCCTTGTCGAACACGTCGAGCACGCTTGAATCGGCGGTGATGTGCGCCGATGTCGCCAGCGGGCGGTGGAAGGTGATGTCGCGTTCGCCGTCGACCACCATCACTCTGTTGAGATTCATCTCGCCGGGACCCGCGCCCCATGCGGCAACCGAAGCAAAGGTCGGCACCACCTTCAGGGGCCGCGACGTGGTCGTCGCTTCATTGACGAACGCCAGTTCCTTCTCGTCCATGGGGTCGGCGCCCATCCCGATGCCATAGGCGTACAGCATCACCTCGCGATCGCCGTAGGCATATTTCTGCCCGAGGTTCTTCAGCGCCATCAGCTCGTCGTACTTGATCGGCATTGCCGTGTTTCTCCCGAACTTTTCCAGTGTCGTTGCAACACTTTCTTATCGTCACCCCCGCGAAAGCGGGGGTCCGGTAATCACCGGCGTTTACTGGATCCCCGCTTTCGCGGGGATGACGACCTTTTTCCTGGCGCGCCTCTCACGCTACTTTGACCTCATACCGGCGTGAAGAACGGCAGCGGCGGGCCGTCGGTGGTCTTGAACACCACCTTGACCTTCTGGCCGATCTTCAATTTGGCCATGTCGCAGTCGACGAAATTGGTCAAAAGCGACGGGCCTTCCTTCAGCGTGACGTAACCGATCGCGTAAGGCCCTGATGCGGATTTGCGCATCAGGCTGAAAGTGTAGATCTCGCCCTCGCCCGAGCTTTCTTCCCACACCGTTTTGTCGGAAAAACAGAACGGACAGATCGAGCGCGGAAAATAATGCGCCTCGCCGCAGGCGGTGCAGCGTTTTATCAGCAGCTTGCCTTCGACGGTCTGCTCCCAGAAATGCTTTGTTTCCGGATTGCCCTGCGGCGTCGGGTATTTCACTTTCGAGTCCATCACGCGCGCTCCAGGATGCAGGTCGATGCGGCGTGGCGGACGCCGAGCAGGCCGCCGGTGCCGTGCGCGATCGCAAGGTCGCAGTTCTTCACCTGCACCTTGGGATGGGCCTCGCCGCGCAGCTGCCGCACCGCTTCGAGGATCTTGGTCATGCCGCCGCGGTTGACGGGATGATTGCTGCAGAGCCCGCCGCCGTCGGTGTTGAACGGCAGCTTGCCGGTGCCGGAAATCAAATTGCCGTCGGCGACGAACTTGCCGCCCTCGCCCTTCTTGCAGAAGCCGAGGTCCTCGAGCTGCATCAGGACCGTGATGGTAAAGCTGTCGTAGATCGAGGCGTATTTGATGTCCTTGGGCGTGACGCCGGCCTCTTCGAATGCCCTGGGGCCCGACCACACGCCGGCGGAATAGGTCAGATTGAGATCCTTGCCGCCGCGCGGCCCCTTCATCGCCTCGCCGTGGCCGATCATCCGCACCAAGGGCTTCTTCAGGCTCTTCGCGATCGCTTCAGTCGTGACGATCAGGGCGCCGCCGCCGTCGGTGACGACGCAGCAGTCCATCCGGTGCAGCGGATCGGAGATCATCGGCGAGTTCAGCACGTCCTCGACGGTGACGACCTCCTTCAGCATCGCGTGCGGATTGTATTGGGCGTGATGGGAAGCGGCGACCTTGATCCAGGCCAGCTGCTCGCTGGTGGTGCCGAACTCATGCATGTGGCGCATGGCGCACATGCCGTAAATATTGTGCGTGGTGGCGCCGTAGGCGGCCTCGAAATCGACCTCGGCGCCGGTGGCGCGCGGCGGCATCACGCCGGTGCGCGGCTTGCCGGCCAGCGTGATCAGCGCGATCGAGCACTTGCCGGCGGCGATCGCCTCCGCGGCATGGCCGAGATGGACCAGGTAGGAGCAGCCGCCGGTGTCGGTGGAATCGAAATGCCGGACCTTCAGGCCGAGATAATCGACCATCGCCATCACCCCGCCGGGGGCGTCGCCGGCGCAGAAATAGCCGTCGATATCGGCTTTCGTCAGGCTTGCGTCTTCCAGCGCGCCCTTGGCGACTTCGGCATGGAGTTGTGCGGTGGACTTATCGGGTGCATGCCGGGTCGGATGCTCATAAATCCCGGCAATGTAGGCCTTGCCCTTGATCGTCAATTAGGCTCTCCGCTGGTGTTTCTTCCCAGCGGTTTTCTCGCCTTTCGCCGCCACCTTGGCAAGCGGTGAATATTCCGCCCGGCGAGACGAAGAACCCCGACGAGCAATTGCGTGTCCCGGGCGCGGCGCAGCGTTCTTCACGCTGCTCCGCAGAACCGGGACCCATGCAAGACACATCATGGGCCCCGGATCAGCAGCGCACCACGCCGCAAAGCGGCGGCGTGCTGCGCAGCATCCGGGGAACGGCAGAGAGTTACTCCGCCGCGATCTGCCGCGGCGCCGGCGGCGGATTGACCAGGTCTTTGGCCAGCTGCGCGTAGCGCGCCCTGGCGTCCTGCACCGACTTCTCCTTTACCGGGCCGTAGCCGCGGATGCGGTCGGGCAGCGACAGGATTTCGATCGCGGTTTCCAGGTTGAGCGGCGACAGCACGCTCAGCACGTGCGCCACATCCTTCTCGTAGCCGCCGATCAGGTCGCGCTCCAGCCGGCGGTCGGCGCTGTGGCCGAAAATGTCCAAGGCGGTGCCGCGCAGGAAACGCATCCGCGCCAGCAACCGGAACACCGGCATCATCCAGGCCCCGAAGGCGCGCTTCAGCGGCCGGCCCTGCGCGTCCCTGGCTCCGCCCAATAGCGGCGGCGCGAGATTGAACTTGATCTTGAAGTCGCCGTCGAACTGGTCGCGGAGCTGCTTTTCAAAGCCGCCATTGGTAAACAGCCGCGCCACCTCGTACTCGTCCTTGTAGGCGAGCAGTTTTGCGTAATTGATCGCGACCGCGCGCGGCAACTCCTCGCCGAAGCCGCCATTGAGGGCGGCGTCGCGCACCTGCGTCACCAGCGCGCGATAGCGCGCGGCGAGTTTTTCGTTCTGATAGTCCGTCAGCAACGCGCTGCGGTGGGCAATGATCTCGTCGAGCGACATCGCATCCAGCGTCTTCGCCGCCACCGTGTCGTCCTGCCCCTTCATCATCGCCACGATCCGCGCGGGGTCGACGGCGGCGAGGCGCCCGAGCCGGAACGCCTGCGTGTTCATCCGGATCGCGACGCCGTTGACCTCGATCGCCTGCTCGATCGCGGCGGCCGTCAGCGGCAGCAATCCCTTCTGATAGGCATAGCCCATCATCATCATGTTGGTGGCGATGGAGTCGCCGAGCAGGGTTTCGGCCGGCTTGGTGAAATCGAGGAACGAGGAATCCTTGCGCAACGCGGTTTCCAGCACGTGGTTGACCTTGCGGCTCTGGAAATTGAAATCGCGGTTGAGGATGAAATCGGCGGTCGGAATCAGGTGGCTGTTGATGACGCCAACGGTTCGGCCGGATTCGCACAGCGTCATGGTTTCCTTGGCGGCGGCCACCACTTCGTCGGCGGCGATCACGAGATCGGCGGTGCCGGTGACGATGCGCGAACAGGTGACGTCGGCGGTATGCTCGGACAGCCGGACATGGCTCAGCACCGCGCCGCCCTTTTGCGCCAGCCCCGACATGTCCAGAATCATGCTGGCCTTGCCCTCGATATGGGCGGCCATGCCGAGCAGCGCGCCGATGGTCAGGACCCCGGTGCCGCCGACGCCGCCGACCGCGACGTTATAGGGCCGCTCCAGCGAGGGCCGCGAGGCCGGCTCCGGCAGATCGCCGATATTGCCAAGGTCGGCAGGCGCGCGGCTGCGCAGCTTGCCGCCGTCGATGGTGACGAAGGACGGGCAAAAGCCTTTGACGCAGGAATAGTCCTTGTTGCAGGTCGACTGGTTGATGGTGCGCTTGCGCCCCATCTCGGTCTCAAGCGGTTCGACCGAGATACAGTTCGACTGCACCGAGCAATCGCCGCAGCCTTCGCAGACCGCCGAATTGATCAAGACGCGGCGCGGCGGATCCTCCAGCGTGCCCCGCTTGCGGCGGCGGCGTTTTTCGGCGGCGCAGGTCTGCACGAACACGATGGCGGAAGCGCCCTTGACTTCGCGCAGCGTTTTCATGACCGCGTCGAGTTCATCGCGATGCGCGGTCTTGGTGCCGGGCGCGATTTCGGATGCCGGATAGGCGCCGGGATTTTCCGACACCAGATAGATGTCGCGGATTCCTTCCGAGTGCAGTTGGAAGGTGATCTGCTGCGGCGACAGCTCGCCGTCGACATGCTGGCCGCCGGTCATCGCGGTCGCGTCGTTGTAGAGGATCTTGTAGGTGATGTTCGCTTTCGACGCGATGGCCTGCCGGATCGCGAGGCTGCCGGAGTGGAAATAAGTGCCGTCGCCGAGGTTGGCG
>DATNMT010000274.1:0-2282 GCA_035602495.1 Bradyrhizobium sp. | reverse complement strand
GACATCGAGTTCGTCGGCGGCAATTTGTGCAAGCGTGGTGACGATGCCTTGCCCAATCTCGACCTTGCCCGGCGACAGCGTCACGTGCCCATCGGATGAGAACCGGATCCATGACGACAGCACCGGGTTGGCGGCAAGGCTGACCGGCAATACCGGGGCGGGGGAGGGCGCGGGATTTGTCATGAAGATGCCATCTCATCCGCCGCGCGCAGCACCGCCCGCACGATCCGGTTATGCGAACCGCAGCGGCACAAATTGCGATCGAGCGCGGCCTTCACGTCGTTGCCGGTGGGCTTCGGATTTTGCATCAACAGCGCGGCCGCGCTCATCAGGATGCCGGAGATACAATAGCCGCATTGCAGCGCCTGTTCGGCGATGAAGGCGCGCTGCAGCGGATGCGGGTTTTCGGCGCTTCCCAGCCCTTCGATCGTGGCGATGTCCTTGCCGACAACCGACCACAGCGGCGTATCGCAGGCGGCCACCGCGTGATTGCCGACAATGACGTTGCAGGCGCCGCATTCGCCTGAGCCGCAGCCGAAATGCGGGCCGGTCATGCCAAGCGGGCCGCGCAGGATGCTGAGCAGCGATCGGTCGGGATCGGCGTCTACTGTGGTCTCGACGCCATTGAGGCGGAATTGAATGCGCGGCATCGGGGACCTATTGCGGCTTTTCCGGGAAGCGCTTGACGACCTCGGCCCATTTCACGATATCGCCGCGCAGATATTTGTCGAATTCTTCCGGGGTCATCGACATCGGAAGCGCGCCCTGGTCCTTCCAGAGCTTTATGATCTCCGGGCGCTTGACCACGTCGTTGACGGCGGCATTCAGTCTGTCGATGATCGGCTTTGGCGTCCCGGCCGGCGCCATCAGTCCGAGCCAGATGGTGGCCTCATAGCCGGGAACGCCCGCTTCAGAGGCCGTCGGCACGTCGGGCAGCACCGCCGAGCGCGTTTTGCCGGTGGTCGCGAGCGCCCGCACCTGGCCGGCGCCGACATTGGGGGCCATCGTCGTCACCGCGTCGATCATCATCTGCACCTGCCCGCCGATGACGCCCGAGCGCGCATCGCCGCTGTTGCGGTAGGGGACATGCACCACATCGATCCCGGCCATGGTTTTGAACAGCTCGCCGGCCATGTGGTATGGCGTGCCCTGGCCGGATGAGGCGTAGTTCAGCTTGCCGGGCTGCGATTTGGCGAGCGCGATGAATTCGGCCAGCGTTTTGGCCGCGACGGATGGGTGCACGACGATGACGAGGTCCGAATAATTGATCGGCGCGATCGGCGCCAAATCGCGCATCAATTCGTATTTGCGGCTCGGCACCAGCGATTCATTGGCAGTCTGGGTATTCGACATCATCAACAGCGTGTAGCCGTCGGGCGGCGACTTGACCACTTCGAGCGTGCCGATCACGCCGCCGGCGCCGGTATGGTTCTCGACCACGAACGGCTGGCCGAAACTTTGCTGCATTGCATTGCCGAGCAGGCGGGCGGTGACGTCGGCCGGGCCGCCCGCGCCGAACGGGACGATGATCCGCACCGGCCGCGACGGATAATCCTGCGCGGAACCCGCGGTGGCGAGCATCGGCGTCGCAACAAGTACCGCCGCCAGCACGAGGGCAAACCTTGGGCCCGTCATCTCAGTCTCCCGTCTTTTCTGCGTTGTTCTTGGCCAAGTTTGACGGCTAAGTCCAGTCGTCAAGTTTAGCGGCAGCGACAACGGCCTGTCGACGAAAGACTCGGGTGTGTGCTGTAGGAATAAACGATAGTTTGCGGGGTACCGATCTCGCCAAAAACAAACGGATGGAAACGCCGATGAAAAATCCGAAGATTTCGCGCCGCACCGTGCTCAGGGGCGGCGGCGCCTTGCTCGCGGGGGCCGCGTTCTCGACCCGCGTCATGGCGGATGCGCCGCCGCCGGAACCGGTCACGCCGGCCCTGATCGAGGCGGCGAAGAAGGAAGGCAAGGTCAACTATTATACCTCGACCGATCTGCCGGTCGCCGAGAAGCTGGCGAAGGCGTTCGAGGCGAAATATCCGGATATCGCGGTGCGGGTCGAACGCTCCGGGGCGGAGCGGGTGTTCCAGCGCATCGGCCAGGAATATTCCAGTAACATTCACGCCGTCGATGTGGTGAATTCGTCGGACGCAGCGCATTTCATCGTCTGGAAGCGCGACGGCATCCTGCTGCCTTACGTACCGGAGGATGTCGGGAAATTCTATCCGGCCGAACATAAGGATATTGACGGCCAGTTCGCGAGCTGGCGGATCAGGCTCTCCATCATC
>DATNMT010000262.1:0-2814 GCA_035602495.1 Bradyrhizobium sp. | reverse complement strand
ATGCTCGGCTTTGAGATGGCCGATGACGGGCTCGACGGCGGACCGGCGGCGGAGTTCACGCTTGATGGCGGGCGTTACCCCTCGCTTCTGGCCGGACAGGAACACCCTGAACTTGTAATCGGGCGGCGCATTGTGGCCGCGGTAGCCCTTGTCGGCGAGGATGCGCGCGATGGTGTTACCGACCAGCGCCTCCATGTCCGGAATCACCGTTGCCAGCGTGTGACCGTCATATGGATTGCCGGGCAGCGCCTTCACATGGGTGACGAACTGGCCGCCCTTGCAGTGCTTGAGGGTGGTGGCAACGCTGACCTTGACGCCGAACTCGTAAGGCCGATGGGCTTTGCCTTTGCCGATGCATTCGACTTCCGGCGCATGCAGGGAATAGACCTTCGGTCCGCGTTGACGTTGCTGCTGCTCGCGCACGCGGCGCGCCAGCAAGAGCAATTTGGCGAAGGCCGCTTCGAGCGCGCCATTGCCCTCAATCTTGCGGCCGATGTCGCGGATGACGCGGCCGAGATAGGTGCGCAGCTTCCTGAGCATCCGGTTGGCACGCTTGAACTGCTTGGCGTGGGCATAGCGCTGATGCTGGATCAGGGCGAACTTACCCACCCGAGCATAGGATTGGCGCAAACCAACCCCGGTGAGTTGCGCCAGCCGCACCAGCTTCTCGCGCGCCCGGTTCAGAAGCTTGGCGTCGGTTGGGAATGTCACATTCTTGGGCTGAACCGTGGTGTCGACGATCACCCGTGACAGCTCGGACGGCCTGATCGCTTTGGTCCTGGTGGCGACCGACAGGCTCTCCTGCAGCAACGCCTGCAGCCGTTCCTCGCCCATCCGGTTGCGCCAGCGCGTCAGCGACGAGCGATCGAATACCAGCCGATGCTGGAAGAACTCCTCGCCGCAGAAGTGCTGGTAATAGGGGTTCTCGACCCAGCGCTCGCACAGCACTTCGTCGGAGAGGTCATAGGTGTGCTTGAGGATGGCCAGCCCCGCCATCAATCGCGTCGGCAGTGGCGGGCGGCCCGGATCATCCGTGTAGACCGCCCCAAACTCCCGTTCCAGAAACTCCCAATCCACCGTGCGCCCCAGCGCCACCAGCGGATGCTTCAGGTCGATGATCTGATCGAGCCGAGAGCGGAACAGATCCTGCTCTCCCGTCTCCCGCCGTTCCGGTGGCCGCATCTGGTCCCCCGCCAAAACATCCAAAGGCGAGTGAATCACAAATCAAATTTGCAAGGAATCCCCTTCTGCAGACCCAATTCCCGGCGAACGCAATTGCCTCAGCCCGCCGTTTCCAGATTCCAAATCAACGACTT
Organism: Bradyrhizobium sp.; assembly: GCA_035602495.1. Classification (GTDB taxonomy): domain Bacteria; phylum Pseudomonadota; class Alphaproteobacteria; order Rhizobiales; family Xanthobacteraceae; genus Bradyrhizobium. The sequence goes on along the minus strand of DATNMT010000262.1, from coordinate 1,498 downwards.
GGGAATTCTTCACGGACGACTGGTTATCGGTTCGCGCACCACCATCGCTTCTTCTACGGTGCGTCCTATTACCCGTATGACGATTACCCCTGCCGGATGATCTTGACCTATTACGGCCCGCGCCGCGTCTACCACTATCGTCATTGGCACCACCACAGCCACTGGCGCCGTCACCACCACAGGCATCATCACATCCATTGGTGAGCGTCGAGGCCTTGGCCGAAATGAAACAGGCGCCCGATGGGCGCCTGTTCTATCGATGCCGGGGGAGGACTACCCTCGATCCCAGTTCTTGAATTTCCATCGCTTGATCTTCCAGGGTGTCAGGGTCTCCAACCGCCACTGCTCCCAGCGGTCCGGCGGCCAATGACTGAGACGAGAGGTTTCCTTGACCACAGGCTCCGCGGCGGTCCGTACGACGCGACGGCGGACCTGCCGCGTCGCTTCGCTGATCATATCGACGAATTCGGACTTGTCGGACATCGTTCGATCCCTCGCGAGCTGCCAAGCCAGCGCCGAACCAGTCTGCCCCCAACACCTTAACGACTTGCTTCCGGAACGTTTCGAGGTTGAGCGAAGGGAGCGGTTTACCGCCACTCCCTGATGTCGACGAAGTGCCCGGCGATCGCCGCGGCCGCCGCCATCGCCGGCGAGACCAGATGCGTGCGGCCCTTAAAACCCTGGCGGCCCTCGAAATTGCGATTCGAGGTCGAGGCGCAGCGCTCTTCCGGCTTCAGCTTGTCGGGATTCATGGCGAGACACATCGAGCAGCCGGGCTCGCGCCATTCGAAGCCGGCCTTGATGAAGATCTTGTCGAGGCCTTCGGCTTCCGCCTGCTCCTTCACGATGCCGGAGCCCGGCACGATCATCGCGTTGACATGGCCGTTGACCGTCTTGCCCTCGGCGACCTTGGCCGCCGCGCGCAAATCCTCGATCCGGCCGTTGGTGCAGGAACCGATGAAGACGCGGTCGAGCTTGATGTCGGTGATTTTCGTTCCCGCCTTCAGACCCATGTAGTTCAGCGCGCGGTGCTTCGACAGCCGCTTGGCCTCGTCGGCGATCTTGTCGGGGTCGGGCACGAAGCCGGTGATCGACACAACGTCCTCGGGTGAAGTGCCCCAGGTCACGATCGGCGGCAGCTTGGCGGCGTCCAGCCTGATCTCGTGATCGAAATGGGCGCCGTCGTCGCTTCGCAGCGTTTCCCAGTAGCGCATCGCGGCGTCCCAGGTGGCGCCCTTCGGCGCCTTCGGGCGGCCCTTGAGGAATTCAAACGCCTTCTCATCGGGCGCGACCAGGCCGGCGCGGGCGCCGCCCTCGATCGACATGTTGCAGACCGTCATGCGGCCCTCCATGGACAGCGCACGGATGGCGTCGCCGGCATATTCCAGCACATAGCCGGTGCCGCCGGCGGTGCCGATCTCGCCGATGATGGCCAGGATGATATCCTTGCCGGTGACGCCGTCGGGCAATTTGCCGTCGACGACCGCGCGCATGTTCT
>DATNMT010000240.1:0-3050 GCA_035602495.1 Bradyrhizobium sp. | reverse complement strand
CTTTGGATCTGCCGCCTGGAACGGCGGCCTGCGTGAAGGCAAGGGCTCGGTCTCGACCGAGAGCCGCGCGCTGGAAACCTATCCCTACACGTTCTTCAGCCGCTACGGTGAAAAGCCGGGCACCAATCCGGAGGAACTGCTTGGGGCGGCTCACGCCGCCTGTTTCACCATGTCGTTCGTCAGGCTGCTCGGCATGGCGAATTTCGTGCCGGAGCAGGTCGACAGCAAATCGGAAGTCGTCATCGACAAGGACGGCGATGGCTTTTCCATCACCTCGGTCCATCTCACCGTCACCGCGAAGATACCGGGCATCGACGAGGCCGCGTTCCAGTCAATCGCCGCAAAAGCAAAGGCCGGTTGCCCTGTCTCCAAACTGATGAAAGTCGAAATTGGCTTCGGGGCCACTCTCCTCCCGTGATTCTGCGCTGAAGGGGGCGCGCAGGGTGGGTCGCCGCGCTGCGCGCCTCTTATTCGAGCGGGAGGAGATTAGGCTTGGTCATATCCGGCATTGGTGAAGTAGTTTGCGCACTCGGCGCATCAACGCAATTGGTACATCCCAAACCGCGGAGACTGCAGATGCCGTTTGTAACCTTCACCGTCCAGCGCGGCCTCAGCGCCGCCGACAAATCCCGCTTATCGGAGGCAATGTTGGAAGCCCAGGTGGCCGCCGGCTATCACCGAGCCGACCGCTTTCACCGCTTTCTCGAGGTCGACCAGGATGACCTTCTGGCAGATTCCCGCTTCCCTGACTACGCAACGGACAGAACCGATCGGTTCATGGTCGTTGAGGTGGTCATCTCCCGCGGGAGGCCGATGGGAACCGCCGCCACCTTTGCGGACGAAGCGGCCAGACTGTTCGGCGAGCGCCTGCACCTCGCGCCTCAGGACATCCTGTTCGTCTTCCACGAGGTGGGACCGAATCTCCCGCGCTTTCCTGCTGCGACCGCGGATGCCTAAGCCGCCGAAGCGCGGCTTGGGCCGTCTGACGAGCGCCGATCAGCTGATATGTCGGAGCCTGCGTCGCTTGCGTTCACCGGGTGCGGGGCTGTAAATAGCAGCCGAGGGCGGTTAGCTCAGCTGGTTAGAGCATCTCGTTTACACCGAGAGGGTCGGCGGTTCGAATCCGTCACCGCCTACCAGTTGTTCCGGGAGCATGCGCATGAGAGTTTTCGCCGCCGCAGCTTTGGTCGCGCTGTTGGTCACGCCGGCTTACGCCCAGCAGAAGCCGGTCCCCAGATATGGGGAGGCCGACAAGGACAAGACGCCGCAGGAGAAGGCCGCCGAGAAGGCGGCCGAAGAGGCTTACCAGAGGTCGCTCGGCAACATTCCGGACAAGGGCCCAACGGACCCCTGGGGCAATATGCGCAGCGACGGCGCGCCGAAGCCGGCGGCGAAGGACGCCCCGGTCAAGCGCGCCAAAACCGGCAACGCCGCGAACTAGAATGTGATGGATAGCCCGCTCGGCCACGACAAGAACGCCGACCAGATTGCGTACTGGAACGGACCGGGCGGCCAGCGCTGGGCTGATCGGCAGCAAATCCAGGACATCGTGCTGCGGCCGGTCGCCGACGTTCTGATCGATCGCGCCAAAGCCAGGGCGGGCGAGCGGATCGTCGATGTTGGCTGCGGCAGCGGGGCTACCGCGATTATGCTGGCGCAAAAGGTCGGCCCGGCCGGGCAGGTCACGGGCATCGACATCTCAGGGCCGATGCTGGCCCGCGCGCGTCAGATCGCGCCCGCGGGCGCTCGGATCGATTTCGTGCTGGGCGATGCCACGGTCTACCCGTTCGAGCCGGCAAGTTTTGACCTGCTGGTCTCGCGCTTCGGCGTGATGTTTTTCGCCGAGCCGGCGGTTTCCTTCGCCAATCTGCACAAAGCGATGCGGCCATCGGGCCGCCTGGCTTTCGTTTGCTGGCGCGATCCACGCGAAAATCCGTTTTTCATGGCGCCGCTGCAGGCGGTCTACAAGCACGTGCCAAAACCGCCGCCGCCCGGACCTGAAGACCCCGGGCCGTTCTCTTTCGCATCGGAAGCACGCGTGCACCGGATCCTCGGCGAGGCCGGATTTAAGGCGATTGCGATGGAGCCCTGCGATCTCTCGCTCGATATCGCGGTCGGACGCGGTCTCGATGCGGCGGTCGAATCGACGTTCGAAATCGGGCCGGCCGCCAGGGCGCTCGCGGACCAACCGCCGGAGGTGCGAACTGCCGCCGCCCATTCGATCCGCGAGGCGCTGGCGCCGTTTGTCCGGGGACAGGCGGTGCCGCTTTCCGCCGCGCTCTGGATCGTCACCGCGAACGCCTGACGCGGGATGAGCTGCGATCGAGCCGCACTCCACTGATTTGCCCGAGGACGGGCAAATCAGTGACTTCGCTGTCGAGTCCCGTTCGCAAAAAGTAATTTCTGCGGGCGGGCTAAACCCATGGTCCAACTAATGATTTCCGATTTTCAGAAAATGTGCTTGACGGCGAGGTAGCAGCCGGAGTATTGCGATGTCGTCCCGCCTCCACTTGAGGGGCGTTTCGCGATCGTCACGGACGTTGGCGGCGGGATGCGGTGGACGCTGATGGCGCTTCTGACGAGAGCGCTTGATGCGGACGGCGAAGTCGTGTGGTCCTGACACCCCGACGCTGGTGTCAAGTCGGTGGAAGCAATTCCACAGATGACGGTGGCAAGAAAGCCCGGCTCACCGGGGAGAGCGCGATATAAGCCGTAAACCATTGCGCGGGGAATGCCGGGTGATTCCGGTGTGACCTGACTAACGCGTGTGCGTTCTACCACTACCATTGCACGCGCGGCTATCGGGCGCATCGGGCGCCCGGCATTCCCTGCGCCCTCTGTTTTTTCGAGGCGCCAACGATCAGGCAAACCTCGCGCAAAAACATGCGGCGAGATCGCGAAGCCATGCACGGTCATCTCCCCTCCCTCCACGCGCCCTTGCGCGTGGCGGGGTCCGAGGCGAGCAAAGCTCGCTCTCGAGGTCGGGGGTGGGGGGTCTATCGGCTTGCTCCTCTGGCAGCGAGTTTGCTGAGGCATCCCCCACCCCCGAC